>JAFGHB010000001.1 GCA_016930255.1 Methanomicrobia archaeon
CAATCCCGATTCAAACATATCTGGTCATTTGAAGTTGCTCCAGCCATGGAGTAAGTTATTAGATCGGGTACTTATAACGGTCATGGTTTATGGGACATTACCAAAAGTTTGGTTCTTAACTATAAAATCGGGTAAACCCCTAGCAGTTGGTTAGGCTTAAAGTTGTATAATAATTTTAGAGGATTTTGAAAAACCCTCACTGAGGGTATTTATTAATGTTATATACACTACCGCATATAATTATATATCATGAAAAATTTTGTTGAACTTGGTTTGAATGAGGCGTACAAGCGGGTGGAGCGGCTTGGAGATCGGCTAGCGGAGATAGAATCGATGGTAGATTGGGAAGCGTTCCGCCCGATAGTGGGCGACATGTTCGATAACCGGAGTGAGCGGGGCGGCAGACCGAACATCGATGAAGTGGTAATGGTCAAGCTGCTCGTGCTCCAGTAATGGCACGGGCTCTCCGATCCCGAACTCGAGAAGCAGGCTGCGGATAAGCTCTCATTCCTGAAATGAAGTTTCTCGGATTCCCAAAGGATATCCCTGATTTTACGACCGTCTGGTATTTCAGAGAGCGGTTGGCGAAGACGGGAAGAGACCGAGCGATCTGGGCAGAGCTGCAGCGACAACTTGATGCGCTAGGTCTGAAGGTACGGCAAGGAGTCGTCCAGGATGCAACGTTTATTACCGCTGATCCGGGTCATGCAAAGGCTGATGCGCCACGCGGAGAGGATGCGGAGACGAGACGAAGCAAGGATGGCTCGTGGGCAAAGAAAGGCAGCAAGTCCTACTTTGGCTTTAAGCTCCACAGTAAACTGGATACCGACTTTGGCCTTATACGGGCGCTCGAAACGACTCCCGCGTCGGTTCACGACAGCCAGCTAGACCTCTCTAAGGAAGGCGAAGTCGTGTATCGAGATCGTGGTTATCAGGGCGTAACGCCCAAAGGGTACTCAGCAACGATGAAACGGGGCGCTCGCGATCATCCGCTTGGCATTATGGATAGATTGCGGAATTTGAGAATCAGCAAGAAGAGAGCGCCCGGCGAACGGCATATGCCGTGATAAAGCGGGTATTCAACGCCGGACACGTCATGGTTACCACGGTGCCACGAGTGCAGGTCAAGATGCTCTTTACCGCTTTTGGATTCAACCTCTATCAGTTACACACGCTCAGGAGGCAGGGAGTGGTCTAGCCGAGCGTGAGCTATCGACAAAAAACAGGAAAAGAAGGGAATTTAGCCCATTAGACGGCAAAAAAGCCGAAAAAGACGCGTTAACAACAGCACTAGGGGCAGAATGGTTTTGAAGGCTCTTAAAACCAGACGTTAATCAAAGTCCTCCTTATTTTACTAATCATATCCTCCCAAGTTTATATCTCTTTTTGAAAGCATAAACATGAATTATATGATTTGGTGTAGTCCATTTTATTATTTCTTCGCTAATGGGTCTGTAAAGTTTTCCGTCCATAAATTTATCCGCTACTGTAAATCCAAATCCGGTGAGCAGCCCTCCAATCCCACCAATGGGTAAAGTAACAAGAGTACCAATAGCAGCAATTCCCAAAGAAATTTCATAGTTAGCAAAATTATTCACTTTATTTCTAAATCTATCTGTTTCGCTCCATACATTCTCAAAAATTGTGGAAATTTCTTTTGATTTTTCGTTGATCATATCTACCTTCTCTTTATTAATTCCTTTATTTAGAGCAATCATGACCTTCCTTAGGTCATATAACCCATATTCATCGCTTAATTCGATTGCTCCATCTATATTTTTAGGAGCAATCAATTTTAACTTGTCATTTAAAAATTTTCCAACTTCTGATGGGAATTCGAACTTTTGATCTATGTTAACTCTCATTAATTGCTGTAGCACTTCTTAAGTCCTCTGCTCATTGATACAATTTCTCTGAGGGGGGATAGATACGATCTAATGATAAATCGAGATGCACATAGGAGTAAGGCAGCCTTTGAGGGATCTAAACTTAATTGAATTGCTATCTCTTCAGCTAGCTCATCATAGCCAAGTAGCTTTAATGCAGAGTAAGAGTTATAATACCACGCAACCAAAATTTTCTTAGTTAAAAAATTTTCTTTCTCTCTTTCACTAGTTAAAACAGAAAGCTCCCGGCTTAAAATTGTTATATTATCTAAACTGCTAAAAGTACCAATTTTATACCGTTCTAATAATAAACGTTCTAAAGGAGATGACGATTCTCCCCCCTCGTTTAACTCTTTTAATAGCCATTCAGAAAAACCGAAATCAGATAAATAAATAAATAAATTCTTCAGCCCACTCAAATACTTTTTTTATGATTCTCACTACCTAAAGGAACTGCACTAGACGGTGGTATTGATGGAATAATCTTAGGTGGTTGTAATTCTGTAAATATACCTTCAAAAAAATCCATGTTTTCATAACTGGTAGGTTCATCTCCAAGAACAAAATTTACTTTCCCTATTTTTGCTAGATCAATTAGACGATCTATATCGTCAACTCCGAAGCCATGAACTTTTTCAAATTCATCATGTTTTTCTATCGAGTGCAGTTCAATAATGGTAGTCCCGTAAAAGAGAATCTGATACCAAAGTTTCTCATAGCCCATTGATTCTGTGTAAGGTTCGTTAAGTTTTAAGCGATCTTTTGGAGGATATCTTTCATCCTTTCTAAATTTCCCCTCGTGTAACACTTTAAGAAAAATTTTTTGTTGCTCTTCTTCTTTTGCTTTATAATCTTCCAAAAATTCTTTCTTCATTTTTATAATCTTCTCAGTCACATACCCCGTACTTAAGTACAGGGTATGCCCTTAAGTATAAGTGTCTATGGCGTACACTAGCCGTTTATCACACACACATAAAAGCTTTTCGATTTTTTTTATTTTTGCTTTCCTCCAAAAAGTTTGTGATAAAGCGTTATGTACCCGGTTTTGTGCGCTCTCAGTTTTTCTTTTTCTCGTAACTATACCCCTTCTGCCCCAATATGTACTTCTCCACCACCTCCCCGCCATGCCCTACCTTCTTCGCTGCCACTTCGCCCATGCAATGACTTTTGCAGATAACCATAAGGACCGTCAAAATCATATAAAGGCTTTTCTATTTTTAAACATAAAGAAACTTCTGATACACAATCTACACTCTGCTAAGCATTAAATCAAACTTTTCCTAAAAGTTTGTCGAGATGAGCACCACACGGCTTATCTCTGATTCGTTCGCAATCTCATAGTTGTAGCCTAATTCCCTTAACGCATCTGCAATCTCACGCGCGAATTCCTTTACTTTCACGTGCGAGGGCATTGCGTCCCGACTCAGCCGTTTTCGCGAGTAGCCGATATGCATATACGCCTTCACCTCGATGAAGTCGGGATTGGCTCGCCCTAACAACTCCGCATAGCCTCCGGGGTTGATCATGTTAAGGCCGTCGATGCACGTGATTCTTACGGCTCTTCTCGTTTGCCCTTTCAGCTTTCGCAGCTCGTCCAGCGAATCTTTTATACGAGACCAGTACTGCGCGTGTGACGCCTGCCTGTACGTGGCTTCGTCCGGTGCATTTAAGGAGAGGTACAATTGAAACGGGCGAATTTCTCGTAACACTTCGGGATTCGTGCCGTTGGTCACCACAAACGTGGTCATGCCACGCGCGTGGAACTCCTGAATGAGCTCGTTCAAATACGGGTACAGGGTGGGCTCGCCGATGAGCGAAATAGCAGCATGCTTGGGAACCGCAGCCTCTGCAAATGCAGCCGTGCCAGTCCGGTCAGAGCCTTTGAACCCTGATATGAGCCTTTTTTGCTCTTTTAGGCACTCCTCTACGAGCTCCTCAGGCGGATCCCACACGATCGGTTCATGCTCGATTCCGATGGTAAACGCCTCGAGTGGACGCCAGCAATGAACACAGCGCTGATTGCAGAAGATCGACGGCGTCATCTGGATGCAGCGATGCGCACGAATGCCGTAGAATTTGCCTTTATAGCAATTGCCCTCACCGCGCAGTGATTTCCGCAGCCACAGGCACGTCTTCACCGCACTGTGCTTGTGCGCGCCTATGAAATGGTAGCCCTGCCGTTCCAGGACGTTTAGCGTCTCTTCAGTGTAATTCAACGTAGCCCTCGGTTCCATTCACACGCACCTCATCATCATTTCTTATCAGATCGCCGTCAATCGGGTCGATCTCCAGCGAGTCAACCACCGGTATCTCCGCGATAATCGCACCAACCGCAACTATTGTGCCCGCACTACGAGTAATCATGGCCAATGGGCTTTTACCATGCTTTTTTAGCTGATAAATCACGTACGAACCGACGGTAGAGCCCTTCCCGCCCGGAAAAATCAAAATACGATCCGTTATGCTTTCACCGTAAATATCAAGAGCTTTATCGACGATGATGCCCGTGACAGGGTCTACAGCGCCGAGGAAGGAGATCTTCTGTCGCGTAATCAATGCTTTTCCGGTCGCCGTTCCTTTCGAGATGCCCCTACCCTTTATTCTCGTCATCCATACTCCCCGCCAGTTCGGTCTACCATTCTGTACTTCGGAATCGCCGCCCGCTATCATCCCTTACATCTAGTATCTAATGAAGAAGTGGGGAATTTATAAGGATAAAACGGGTATTATTCTGTGAAGGCGATAGAAATGGAGGAGAGCGGAAAAGACTTAACGGAAAAAGAGAGAGAACAGCAAGCGGAAATACAATCGCTGCTCTTACAACTGCGACAATACCAAGCGCAGGCAGAACAAACGACGCAAGAGTTACTTTTCGTCCGGCAGGCGATAGCAGAGCATGATAAAGCGATAGAGACGATAACGCAGTTGAAGAAGATGAAAGCCGGGGACGAGTTGCTCGTACCTATAGGTGCAAACTCAACTATTTACGTTACACTCAGCAGCGTGGATAAAATAATCGTGCGGCTGGGTGGAGGAGTAAGTGCGGAACGAGATCCGGACTCCTCGGTCGCGTATCTTACGGAGAAGAAGAGTGAATTGGAGAATGCGCAGCGTGAAATGACTAACATGTTACAAAAGATTGAACAGGAAGCGCAGGGGTTACAGGCGCGATTGCAAGAGCTAGCAGTGTAATCGATCACGCGTGCGCGAGCAGAGAAAAGATCGGCGTGATCGTAGCCAGAGCGATAACGAGGCGGACAGAACGAAAAGCGGTAACGAACGAGTAAAAGAGAAAAATGTTTGACCGGCTGAGGAAGAAGTTTAGCGAATTTCGCGAGACCGTCGTGGAGAAGGTAAAGGAGAAGAGCACGAGCGAGGAGGTAGCGATAGCGGAGAAGGCCAAGGAGAAAGCGACGCCGAACGGTGAACCTATACCGGAAGGTAAACCAGCGCCAGCAGGCATACGAGAGACGCTCAAGGAGAAAGGGAAGGCACTATTGGACCGGGAGACGATTTTAGATGAGAAGGACCTGGAAGAGCCCTTGGAAGGGTTGGAGATCGCGTTATTGGAGAGCGATATCGCCTTATCGGTCGCTGAAGAGATCATTGCCGGCGTGAAGCACGAATTGGTAGGCGAGCACAAGAAATGGCGAGAGAACACCGAGGGATTGGTGAAAGACGCGATCAGGAATGCGTTGTTAAACGTCTTCTCCGCGGGTGGCACGCTGGATTTTGACGAATTCGTAGCAAAGAGCAAGAAGCCGGTAAATATCGTCTTCATCGGTGTGAATGGCACGGGCAAGACCACGAGCATAGCAAAGGTGGCGAAGAAATTGCTCGATGCTGGTTATTCGATAGTAATTGCCTCTGCAGATACGTACCGGGCCGGAGCGACGGAACAGATAGAGACGCACGCATCGAATTTAGGCATAAAGGTAATCAAGCATCAATACGGCGCTGATCCCGCAGCGGTCGTCTACGATGCGATGAACTACGCGAAAGCGAACGGGAAAGACGTGGTTCTTGCGGATACCGCGGGACGAATGCACACGTCCGTGGATCTTATGGAACAGTTGAAGAAGATCTGCCGCGTGACCAAGCCGGATCTGGTAATCTTCGTGGACGAAGCGGTCGCCGGTAACGACGCGGTAGAACGCGCGAAGAAATTTGACGACGCGGTAGGCATAGATGCGGGCATCTTAACCAAGGTAGATGTGGATGCGAAAGGCGGAGCAGCGATTTCCATCGCGCATTCGACCTCGAAACCCATTTTATTCCTGGGCATCGGTCAGGAATATGACGATTTAAGAAAGTTTGATGCTGAATGGCTTGTTGATAGATTAATGGGTGAAAATTAAACTAAACTAAGCTGAAGTAAAGTGAACTGAAGTGAACTGAATCGAACAGATAAAGAAAGAGCGGGAATAAGAAAGAAAGAGGTGAGAGAAAATGATTCCAGAAGAATATAAGAGCACACTTTTGCGCTTGGCGGACTCAGATGATGATATGAAGACTCTGCTGGGGCTATTTCACATGGTGAAAGGTTATACGACGGAAGAAACGCTTGTAAAGAACTTCACGGCAATGACCGGGAGGGACTGCAAGGAGTTATTGAAAGAGCTGAGGAGAAAAGGGATTGTAAAGATGGGGACGTATCGCGAATTTATGTGCCTGTCGGGCTACGAGGAGTTCTTTGATGAGATCACAAGCGGCTATGCACCGCAGCCCGGGGATTTAGTGAAGTATTTCGAGAACGCCGTAGAGATGGGAGACAAAGCGTCGCTGAAACTGATAGATTTAATCCTGAAAATAGGCAGATACGGCATTAAAGGGTTCGCGGAGTACGAGCTTGTAAGAGATGACATGTCCGAAGCGTTTTCGCCTGAGGTCTTCCATTCCCTCGAAGAGGACTTAATCAAGAAGCGGTTGTGCATATATGGAAAAAAGCGTGACGAAGAATTCCTGGATTTGTACCAGAGTGACGCGGTATTAACGAGTGTGAAGGAGCGGTTGATCGCGGAGGGGGAGAAGAGACTGGTGGAATCGCCGTTGCTCAAGACGCTGGAGGAAGAGCTAGAGAATCTTGTAACGACTGCGCAAAGTAGTATAAGGGAATGGCGCACAAAAATGGCTGAGAGCGCGGGTATGTCAGAGGCGAACATAGAACAAGCGGCGGGCTATTTCAGCGGCTTCACCGTGGACGATACCTCTCGGTTTATTACGGGTAATGCGCTTATAGGGAACGACAGACTTTACCTAGTGATTACCGATCGCTTATCGCGGTATGATGTGCGGGAATGGCGGGATAACCCAGTCGTTTTTATAACCGAGGAGATACCGAAATGGGTGTGGAAGATCGAGGCGGTGTTCAAGGACGCCTATCCAAATTTATCAGATCGGAGGCTGGCGATATTAGCACCAAATCAGGCTGCGTACGCTAATTTCAAGCAGAATCTTCTTTCGGAACTCGCGAACCGATTAGGTGTTGCTGAAATAAGGGAACTCTCAACGGCAAGATCGGCACCCACCACGGTGCGTAAACCCAGAAGCGCCGCCAAGGCGAAGGGAGAGGAGTTTGTTTACTGATCTATTTCCGCAGCATCGACATTCGTCCGGATGGTGCTTCACTTCACCGTAACTTCTTGTTATCCGCTCGATAATCGTCTAATGTCCGTCGCTGCGCGGTGCCATCAGGGAACACGGTAATCCAGCCCCTTGTTACCTCTACTTGCCGTTCTCGCACGCAGCTCTTGCCGATAACCGGACTCTTCAGATACGTCGCAACGATCGAGTATGCACGTTCGATCTCCTCAGGATATGGGTTGCGAGAGATCTTCTCGTGGCTTAGCTCCGCTCTGAACCGATTGATCCGGTAATCTATCTCCGCTTCATCCTCTAATCCTGTCAGAAACTGAGCTATATTCTCTATCTCGCAGTCGTCCACGATTCCGGGTATGAATACGGTATTCACCACGAGCTTCACCTTGCCATACGCGTTTCGGATATTTTCCAATATTCGTTCATTGGAATAGCCCGTGTACCACAGATGCAGCGTTTCATCCCACGCCTTCAAGTCGAACATGACTTCTGCTACGCCAGCCTCGATGAGCTCCTGCAAGTACGCGTCGTCCAGGAAGTATCCATTCGTGTCAAGTACGATCCAGTTCACGAATTCTTTTAGCTGTAATACCAAATCTACGAGGTACTGCCGATCAAGCGTGGGCTCGCCACCGGTTATTACGACTTCTTCGAGTGACGTATCGCCGTAATGGTCCCGTGCTGCTTTTTTAACCAGATTGACGAGTTGCTCGACGGTCATCGGCTCGCCCACCGGGTCACGAGCGATACTGAAGCAGCCTTTGCACTTGAAGTTGCAGCCGGAGAGCGTGATCCACGCACGGGGCTTGAGCTCGGAGAGCGTGATAAAAGGGATATACCGACATCTGTCTCTCGTTTCTTTCATCGACCTCATTTTTACGCGGTAAATTAGCGCGAGTGCTCTTTAAGTAAGTAACCTATCTATTCGAGTCATTTAGTTAAAGAGTAGCGCTATCTTTAGAAAAGGTTTTAAAGGAGCGTTCTCGCCAATCTCATCATCATCCGGGGATTCTTCTTTATCAGCTCGAGCAGCAATGCTTTCGTGGTGAGCTCGTGAATTTTAATGCCCGCTAACGAATGCGCAAGCTTATTGATGTCGTCGTCAGAGAGCGTGCAGAAGAATTCTTTCGCTTTTAGGCCTATGTCCAGCCGTTTTCGGAACTCATTTCGCCACTGGGTGTCGTATTCCGCCAATCGCTTCTTTGACACGTCATTCTCCTGAACTGCTTTTGCAATGACCTCACCAGCCATTTCGCCCGCGTGCAGCGCGTATAATATGCCGCCGCCGGTTATCGGATTGACCTGCCATGCGGCATCACCGACCAACACAAGCCCGTCTGCTACGCTTTCACTAATCATGCCGCATACCGGCACGGCACCGTACATCTCAGCCAGTATCTTGCCGTTGGGGAACTTGCTGTGTACGAACGCCCTGAGATAATCAATCGCATGGTGCCCCTCACCGGACATATCGCCACCGATCCCCACACCGACATTAGCGCACTCCTCGCCTTTGGGGAATACCCATGCGTAGCCTTTGGGCGCAATCTCACTGCCCAGGAAGAATTTCGAATAATCGTTGTCGATGCTTGTATCGCACATGAGGAACTCAGCACAGACGTCGATGTCCGAGGGGCGCAACTTCGTGTTAATACCGCCCCATCGACCAACCTTCGATTCCACACCGTCTGCGCCAACCACTACCCGTGCATGAATGCGTTTTGTCTCACCTTTGACCAAGGACCGGACAGAAACGCCCGTGGCATAGCCATCTTCCTTAATAAGGCCGTAAGCTTCCGTCCGTACGCGCACCTCGGCACCGGCACGTGCCGCTTCGCTTGCGAGGAACTTGTCGAAAATCCGACGTTCGAGCACGTAGCCCACTTCCTCCATCTTCTCGCCTGCCATCTCCACTTTCGTGCCGTCGGGTGCGTAGATATATGCACCTTTTACCTCAGCGCTGATCCATTTCTTATTTGGCGTAACGAACTGCTCGAGCTCTTTACTCGCGCCCTCTGCGCATTTCACCGGCACGCCGATCTCCTGGTTCCGATCGAGTAAAAGGACATCCAAGCCATGCTCAGCGGCTTTCCGCGCCGTTACGCTACCTGCAGGGCCTGCCCCTACGACAACAACGTCGTACCTCTCCTCGTTCATTTCGTCGGTAATCTCCACTCACTTTACGTTACGCTGAGACCGCGCAGTCTCATCAACAAAGAAGTTATAACCCGCGAATGATATAAATAAATAGCTTCGCGGATTTATAGATAGATAAGCAATGAGCGGGTTAAGACCAGAAGAGCGTTTTGAAATCGATGAGTTTAGCTGTTACTGGGACGTGGATGCGGAGACGTTCAAAGCAGGGATACTGGAGCGGGCGAACATCTTAATTGCCGGCTTTCCGCCCATGGGGAATCTCATACCGTATCACCTCAAGGAGCTTTTAACTGATTCGGAGAAGGTCGTGAGCTTTTATTCCTATGACTTCCCGCCAATGGCAGAAGCGCGAGACGAGGAATTCGAGATACCGCATGACGAACTCTGGTATAGTGCGGCAAAGCGTTTGTTCTGTTATGTCGGCAAATATCCCGAGATCGAGTACATCCCGAAGTCGGCGTACAAGCAGGCGGAGGGTGTGGCGCAGCTCGCACGAACACTTAACGTGCAGGAGTTATATACCCTGGGAGTCATTCTCCCGTCGCAAGAGCCGTTTCGGAAAGCTAACGAGGAAGTAGAGGCATATATAGGCTGTTTCGAAGGTTCGAAGAAGGAGCTGCCCGAGAACCTGCGGAAGATGACGCGGCAGAACGTAGGGCGATACACCATTATCCGCAAGACCGGGCTGCTTCCGGGGTTTGCGTCGAAGCTCGGGATTGAGAGCTATTCGATTCTGGGTGTGGGCAGCTATCCCGAGGATTTGCGAGCGTGTGCACGCGCGCTGCGAGCGTTTAAGCAACTGTCAGGAGTGAAGATAGAGGATACCGCGAAGATCGAGGAGATGCTGAAGAAGAGCGCGGAATCCTTTGAAGCGCGAATTCGGGAGCAGCAGAAGAAAGCGGCGTATCGGGGCGAGGGCGTCGGCGCGGAACCGAACGAATACATGTACGGGTAAACGAAGCTACAAAATCCGTGCAGAAAAATCGTTTTTGAAAAAACTCACGAAAAGGTAATATCACACCCTCGCTGTCTAACCTGCTACTCAAAGCGAAAGTATTTTTAGATATGTTGTGGATATATAGCAGCATAGGGAACTATGTTGGAATTACTAGATGCGATTAATCAGACGCATGCTGCTTGCAATGGGGAGTCTATCAAATACTGCGAAACTGTATAGCAAGAGAGATAATCAAAGGGAAAGAAGGTACGAAAAACTCTGAGCGCTTTCTCTAATCCTACCATCATTGGAAGCCACTTCTACTTCCATGCCAGCAGTTCTTAAAATAAAAAGCCAACCTAGCAGGTTTAAATCGCCTAGTTCTTTGTTTGAGTTTGGGATAAGCACTCCCTGTTTCAGCGACATTCTTGTGTCTTCAGTACTACTGAATTCATACGGATAAAAACCAGCCATCGCAGTATCGATTTTGATAATACATATGCCAAATTCTTCCGTCACACTCGTCCCGCTGCCAAAAATACGAATGGGCTTTTCCCAATCTGCGGTACTGGGCTCATACAAATCCGGTAATACCACATCGAGTTTATATTCCAAAGAAAAATTGGATTCTTTGTTCACACTTTCCACCGTGGCACTTGTAATAATATCTCGTGTAGCTGTAGGGGAGGAGTAGCTAATGGTGTTCCGAAAATTGTCAAGATCGAAAGTGCTCGAAGAGATGTTGGAATTAGGGTCGCTCGAAGAGTTGTGTCTTTTGGAGACACGTTGTTGTCTAATAAGCGTATTTTGTGAGTGCCGGAAAGAGACAGATCAATAATCGCTTCCCCCGCTTCAGGATCTAAATGCCAACGTGACTTAGACATCCTAATTATACATTATATTTAGAGTATAAAAAGCTTTGCTTTAGTTAAGTAAACCAAAAAAGGTTACACATCGATGTATTCGTTTTTATGAGTCCTCTTTTCTTTCTTTTTCTGTAAAGGAGGATTAAGA
>JAFGHB010000002.1 GCA_016930255.1 Methanomicrobia archaeon
CTTCACTCACTCTGTCCGCTCCTGCGTTCCTTACTATCCTGGTTATAGGTGCTAAAGGTAGTTCAGCCATTTTTATCACTATAATTAGGTATTGGGAGGGTATATAAAAGCTTTTCGGTCATTTAACCACTGGAACCCCCTCAAAACCACTGCCCTAAGGTCTTCTGCCCCCCTTCTACGAAAGAGGATAGGTCATAACCAAAAAGTTGTAGCACTCTATGCGCAACGGGTATTATCTGATGCTGAATATAATACGCGATGTCAATCGCATAGTTCCGGCCTTCGGCGTATAGTTCGTTCTCCTCGCTGCGCTCTATAAGGTCTACGGGGAATGCGCGGTCGCTCGTCTTTCCTCCGCCTTTTATTATCACATACGGGATCTTAGAGCCCACTTCATAGGATATGTGCGCGGCTAAAGCCCGTTCCGCAGCTATAACATGCGCTTGCTTTGTCTCGTAGCTGCTTATCTTTCTGGTGAGCGTTTTGTGAATGGTGAGCTTATCCACCGGAATTAGCCCCTCTTTCAAGTCCTTTAAGACACTCTTAACGTATCGCATAGCCTTTTCAGGGTCTTTTTCCTTCAATATGAGTTCGATAACCTTTGTCTGCACTTCTTTTGCCAGTTCGCACCAGTCGCCTCGGCGTACTTCCAGGCCGCGAACCACGATCTCTTCCGAATCAGTGAGCGCCGCATACCGCTTCTTCTTTCCTGTAAAGAAGATAGATTTGAAGAAATCTTCGAGTGCGAGATTAAGCGGAAGCTCTTCTGATATCCGTTTCGAAGCTTCTCGCGCCTTCTTCAATAGCTCCGTCTTCCTATCACCGTCGACCTCGAGTTCAGGCGGTAGTTTCACGAATATGCTGTCAGTATCGCCGTAGATGACTTTTAACCCGAAATCCTCTGCCATTTGCACCGTTCGTTTGATAAAATGCCGGCCCCATGCCGTTGTCGCCTCGGCGCACTCCCGTTTGTAAAATTTCGCGCCGCTCCAGCCGGTATAGCCGTAGAAACTGTTCGTGAGGATTTTTATACTCTGCTGCTGTATGTCCAGTACCCGGTACGCATCAGAATTTTTGTCGTGGCTCTTCATCTCAGCCTTTAGCGCTCCTCGTCTCATGATTAAATCGCTCATTATTCGTTTGAAAAAGCCGTCCGGCGTCTTCCTGAATGCGTGACCAACCTCGGGTGCCCTGTAAACGTCGTCTTCGGGTCCTGGCGATTCGACAAACGTATCGGGCGAGACATTGAAGGAGATCATGATCGTAGGGTACATTGAGGAGAAGTCGAGATCGATGACATCTTCGTGCAAGCCCCGCTCGGGAGGCAGCACGAACGCACCCTCGAAGGTCTTTTCGCCTCCGGTCTTCGACGGCACCAGCTCGCCACGTTTAAAAGCCTCTGCAGTTAAAAAAGCTTCTACCTGTCGCCCTCTGCCCATTTTTGCTAACTCGTCCAGTGGATAGCCGATCATTTTCGAAAGCTCTAGTTGCAGTGGCAGCATCTTCTCCGCAATGCCCAGCGTGCTCACCGCATCGTCCTTCGCGTACTCGTAGAGGCTCTCGCGCGCGGACGCATCGAACCAACATTCGTTGATCTCGCGCGGCGATAGATTCATCCGTTCATCCTTCCGCAACACGCCGAGGAATTCCGCTACATTCTCCAGCGTCTTCACCTTCACGCTGCCAAGGTCGCGCTTCGCAAGCTTGAACAGGTCCACGTTCAGCCTACCTACGATATTTACACCGGGCAGCATTCTTCCTTGCTCATATCGTACCGAACTACCGTCAGCACCCAGATTCAATCGAATGCCGAGCAGTTTCGCCCGTTCCCGTATGTACGGCCAATCGAATCCGTCCGAATTGTAGCCGACAATGATCTCGGGCTGGAACGCTTGGACGAACTCCAAAAACTCGCGGAGTACCGTTCCATCATCACCCGCCGCATAGTCTTCGTCAGATAGCACGAATAACTTCGATTTGATTTCGCCGTCCTCGTGAAATGCCGCGGAAATGATGACGATGGGGTCTCTTCTCGGCGAGGGCATGCCGTGCCCCTGTGTGGCCATTTCGCAATCAAACGCGAGTGTCTTGAGCGCTGGTGGCAACTCGCCCCCCGGCATCTGTTTGTACGATATGCTCGAAGCCAGAATGGCCGTTCTATCCGCGGTATGTGCATAGTTCAAGTCCATCTCCGCGCCTTCCACACGTAGACCATCAAAAGGCTTTAGCCCCTTATCGATCATATATCGAATTGCAAACAGGATATCTGCCTCCAAGACGATGAGCCCCTGTTTCCGTACCACCTCGCGCAGTAGCGGCACATGGCTCGGATGCGCGGCGAAAATTTTCAACCCCTTGCGAGTACTCCCGAGTAATTTCCTCGTGCAGAATTCCACACGTTTAACGCCTATCTCTTCGTTCTCACGGTATACACAAATCTCTTCTACCAGTCGCTTCTTATCGGCTAACTCAGACGGCTCGTCGTGATGGCCATAGAAAGAAGAATAAGAATAGGGTAACGCGTAAAAATACGGCTCAAACGTTCTATCCAACACCACGAAGTCCGCACCATCCGTGCTCTTGCACCAGAGCCGTATCACAGCCCTATCGTGCCCATCTTCGCCTTTTTCCGTTATATAATCGACATCCAGCAGAAACCCTTCTCTCTCCATTTTACTCAGGTTACAGCGACGGACGCAGTCCTGCTCTCTCTGTTTGTTAGATCGTTAGAACGACAATTGATGCTGTTTCTCCTATTATTAAGGTACGCGTTGCTATACATTAAATCTTTACGCGTTTTGGTCAGCTGTGAGTGATCCACCACACAGAGAACACCGATTTTTCAAAGATTTTTTACCTCTATGCCGTTCATTATTAGTGTAGCGCGTAGAACTATGAGGATTCATCAAAGATGGGTAAGAATACGATATACATAGTCGATGTTACGAACAGGGATGGTGTGCAGACCTCGAGATTGGGCTTGGCGAAGTTAGAGAAGACCATGCTGAACCTGTATCTAGATGAGATGGGGATTTTCCAGAGCGAGTTTGGGTTTCCCGCCACGCGACATGAGACGAATTATTTGAATGCAAATCTCGATCTGGTGGAGATAGGCGCTCTGAAGCGCATTTGGCTTAGCGGGTGGTTACGGGCAGTAAAGGAGGATGTCGAGGAAGCATTCCGGCTCGTGCCCAAGCTGAAGCACCTGAATTTGAGTATTTCTACATCGAAACAGATGATCAAAGGCAAATTCAAGG
Organism: Methanomicrobia archaeon; assembly: GCA_016930255.1. Lineage (NCBI taxonomy): Archaea > Methanobacteriati > Methanobacteriota > Methanomicrobia > Methanomicrobia archaeon. The sequence continues at coordinate 3,258 of JAFGHB010000002.1, forward strand.
GCAAGTACCGCTGGACGGAGATATTAGCGATGACGGGCGAGGCAGTCGACACGGCGAAGCAGCACGGCGCGGAGACGATCGGCGTCAACGCTGAGGACGCCTCGCGGACAGAACTCAACGGGTTGATTGAGTTTGCGGAAGTCGCGAAGCAGCACGGCGCGGACAGGATACGATACTGCGACACGATCGGCTATGACGATCCGTTAACCATATATGATCGAACAAAAGCGCTTGCAGAGGCAATAAAGATCCCGATCGAATTGCACTGTCATAACGACCTGGGCATGGCGGTCGCATGCTCAGTTGCGGGGGCAAAAGGCGCAATAGATGCAGGAGTCGATGCGTACATCACCACGACTGTGAATGGAATGGGTGAGCGCGCCGGTAATGCGGATCTGGTCTCCACGATCCTCGCGGTGCGGAAGTCCAGCGGGTTCGAGAAGAACTACCACCTGGATGAGCATATCGACTTGTGCCGCGCGTGGAAGTTGTGTAACTACGCTTCTCTGGCATTTCACGTTCCAATTCCGGTGAATCAGCCTGCGGTCGGCGAAAACGCATTCGCACACGAATCAGGTATACACGCGGACGGCGCACTGAAAGACAGCAGGAACTACGAGTTGTACGACTATACGGAGGTCGGCAGAGGGCATATCGAGATGCTTGAAACCGGCAGGCTGATAACGACGGGCGAATACTCGGGAATAAAGGGCTTCATGAACGTAGCGGGGAAATACGAGCTGAAATTCAAGGATGACGACGAGGCACGTGAGATATTAGAGCTTGTCCGATATGCGAACGTGCACACGCAGAAGCCCGTAACGGAAGACGAGATTAAGTTCATCGCGCGCTATCCGCGCCATGCGAAGATGATTATGTCGGTGCAGCCGTAACGTAAGTGAGTACGTGAAGACTTTGCGCTAAAGGGATCGCGAGACAATTCTGTGGAGTACAGATATTATTTCGCAAGTATATGCCTTCGACTGGCATGGTAAAACTGACGAATGAAGACATCAAATGGCTCATAATCCGTGTAGGTTCAGGCTTTTTCACCGTGAAGAAAGCTGCGCAGGTCTATGAGGTAACAGAGCGCCGTGTGCAGCAGTTGATCAAGCAAGCTGCATCGCGAGAC
>JAFGHB010000003.1 GCA_016930255.1 Methanomicrobia archaeon
ACTTGCAGAGGTGATCGTGGGCGTGAGCCAGGGCGGGCGAACGGTAACGGCACGCGGTGCACGGGACGACATTGTCATGGCGTCCGTCGAGGCCTATATCAGCGCGTTGAACCGGCTGTTGCAGAAGTAGACACAATCCAGATCAATTTTGAGGAGCGTAAATCGCTCCTCTTCAATTATTTACGAGAGGCTTTTTCCTCCTCTTACCAGTGATACCGAAACGTACGAGGCTGCGACTACTATGTCACTGTGACCGTGTCTTCGCTACAAACGATACATTTATTCGTTGCATTGGGACCACAACACGCTTTGAATGTGTATATTGCTCCCCCCGAAGGTATTGTATCTTTGCTCTGCACAGTGAATAAAACCGGATATGAACTTTCAAAACCAAGTTCTTTGTCTATAGTTTTTGTTTTCTGCCAATCCCAGTACTTCTCACAATCGGGAGGTTCGACAAGGTATAAATGGACATCAAAAGAGTTTTTAGATATAATCTGTTTGTCGTGATTCACCACATCAAATTTGACGTTGATCGCTCCCTCGGGATGTATCTCAGTGGGCTCTATTTGGAAGTTCTTGATCTCAAGCCCAGATTTCTGAGTGCCAGAAATACACGCTCCTGCCACTAATACAATAACTATACCAATAGCAACTAACAAAAACCTTCCATTTCCTTTCTTTTTCATTCTTTACATGACCTCCTCATTCCATAGCATCAGGTAATAAAAATTGCAACCTAATGGCAATCTATACTACCATATTGTACTTCAGCACTTAAAAAACTTACGATAACACAAATTCGTGGAAAGTTGTTACTAATTCCTTTTTACCGACGGTATTTTTGAAAAATGCCAGGGCAACTTCCGGGAGTTCACCGAGTCCGAAAGCGCACAGAAGAATTTTATGGTGCACGCGTTATTAGAGTTATCGGCGAAGGTAAAGGCGAAAGGTGAAGGCGAAGGCGAAGACCGAGAAGAGAAAAGAAGAAGAGAAGAGATGAGAAGAAGAGAAAAGACAGATCCACGGATCGATCGATTGATAGGGGATTTGAAGCGGATTTCGCGCGAGAGCAGCGCACCGCTGTGGCGGGACATCGCGAAGCGATTGGAGAAGCCGCGACGGCATTACGCTGAGGTGAATCTGAGCAAGATAAACAGATATTCAGCGGAGAACGACACGATCGTGGTCCCGGGCAAGGTGCTGAGCGCGGGCGAGATCGAGAAGCCGGTCACCATAGCGGCGCTGGGCTTCAGTAAACGGGCAGTTGAGAAGATCAGCTCGCGTGGTAAGTGCGTGAGCATTGAGGAATTGATGGAAGCCAACCCGAAAGGGTCCGGTGTGAAGATAATCGTTTAATCAACCACCAACCAAATCTTTTTAGGAAGAAGGAGTTATTAGAAAGAGCGATGGGGATAGAAGTAATAGATGGCGAAGGGCTCATCTTGGGGCGAATGGCAAGTGCGGTAGCGAAGAAGCTCCTGACCGAACCGGATACTGAGATCGTGATCGTTAATGCGGAACGCGTAGTCATAAGCGGGTCAAAGGAGCGGACTTTTAAAGATTACAAGGCGAAGAAGGATCGCGGTTCAAAAGAGCAGGGGCCGTTCTACCCGAAAATGCCCGATCGGATCGTGAAGCGCACGATACGGGGTATGCTCCCTTATAAGCAGGGTAAGGGCAGAGATGCGTTCGCGCGTTTGAAGGTTTATCTGAGTATACCCGATGAATATGAAGCGGCTGAGCGTGGTTCCGTGGCGAACGCCTCAGCAGAACGGTTATCGCGTAAATATGTAACGGTAGGGGAGGTAAGTGAAAAGTTAGGATGGGCACCAAAACGAAGGTAAAGAAACCCGTGAACGAAGTGGGGAAGCGGAAGACCGCGGTCGCACGCGTAACGATAAAAGAGGGTAAAGGCGCTGTAAGGATAAATAAGAAGCCGTTGGAAATCATCGAGCCGGACGTGGTCCGGGCGAAGCTGGCGGAACCGTTGTTTATCGCTTCTCAGTTTCCTGATATAAATATTGCGAGCATCGATGTGGAGGTAACCGTGAATGGTGGCGGCTTCATCGGCCAGGCCGAAGCTGCTCGTACTGCTATTGCGCGTGGCTTGGTGGAATGGACGGAGAACGAGGAGCTGAAAGAGACCTATCAGGACTATGATAGGACCCTAGTGGTTAGTGACATGCGTAAGCGGGAGACGAAGAAGTTTGGTGCAAAAGGCGCACGAGCAAAGCGGCAGAAGTCCTATCGGTGAGGCGGCGGACTAATGATTCCAGTTCGGTGTTTCACGTGCGGAAAGGTTATATCAGACGTTTGGGATGAGTATAAGGAGCGGATAAAGCGCGAGGATCCAGGCATGGTGCTGGACGATTTAGGGATAACGCGCTATTGCTGTCGCCGAATGCTTCTGACGCACGCGGAGCTTATAGATGAGGTTGCACCTTATGGATAAGACTAATGACGGAGTGGATGGTAACTAATGATTGACGAAGGGGTTGTAGGGTAGCTTGGTCTATCCTTCGGCGTTCGGGACGCCGAGACCTGAGTTCAAATCTCAGCAACCCCATTCTCTCATCACGTGCTCACCATACATAAATAAAGGAAGGTTGATCTTCTTGACGAAAAAAGGAAGAATGGAATATACGAAATACGAAAAATCACGCATCATAGGTGCTCGAGCACTGCAGATAGCCATGGGCGCTCCCGTGCTCATAGAGACCGACGAGATGGACCCCATAAACATTGCCATAGAAGAATTCGAGAAAGACGTTGTACCAATAACAGTGAGAAGGAGCGAGGACTGAGTTACTCACGACTCCGCTCGCTTCTACTGACTATTTAGCTGACTACGTGACTGACGTTAAAGCAGATTTATTTGTGCGGGTGTTACGCTACGTCTCTCCGTCTTACGCTCGCTATGCTGCTACCAACCCCGCACCTGCAGCAGCTCCTCTTCGCCCAGAACGCTCACTTCAATGCCCTTCATCGGCGTTCCTAAGCCCTTAGAAAGCTCAGCCAGTTTCTTCGCGTCATCGTAGTTGTTCACCGCTTCCACAATTGCCACGGCCATCCTGTCTGGCGTTTCTGATTTGAAAATGCCTGATCCGACGAAAACACCGTCTGCACCGAGCTGCATCATGAGCGCGGCATCCGCAGGTGTTGCCACGCCGCCTGCTGCGAAGTTCACGACGGGCAAGCGCTGCAATTCCGCTGTCTCGCGCACTAATTCAACGGACACTTTTGACTCTTTCGCCACGTCTTTCAGCTCCTCGTCGTTCTTTCCCTTGAGCGCTCGAATCTCGCCCATGATTAGCTTCATGTGTCGAACCGCTTCCTTCACGTCGCCCGTTCCTGCTTCGCCCTTCGTCCTTATCATTGCCGCTCCTTCCTCTACTCTCCGCAACGCCTCGCCTAAATCGCGCGCGCCGCAGACGAACGGCACGGTAAACTTTCGCTTATCCACATGATGCGTGTCCACCGGCGTGAGAACCTCTGATTCGTCTACCATGTCCACACCCAGCGCTTCCAGTATCTCCGCCTCGACGAAATGGCCTATTCGGCACTTTGCCATCACCGGTATCGTTACGGCATCGATAATCCCCGAGATGACCGCGGGATCTGCCATGCGTGCTACGCCACCGGCCTTCCGTATATCCGCGGGAACGGCATGTAACGCCATGACCGCAATTGCACCAGCATCCTCAGCGATCCTCGCCTGCTCTGTGCTCGTTACGTCCATGATCACGCCGCCCTTCTGTAAGGACGCAAAACCTCGCTTTAAAAGCTCTGTTCCGTGTCTCAGCTCCTCAATTACTACCTGTCCCTTCATTCTTTCTCATCCTCTTGGCTTACTCTATCTCCGTCACACCCTTATCCTCATGCATAACAACTATCGCACTTTAATCTTCTGTTTTCTGCTCCTCTTTCGTTAAGTTCAATATGTAAACTACGCGCTTTTATTCTTATAAAGATTCAAAATGCAACTTGCTTTCGAGCTGTCCGGGGAGCACGAAACGCTGCCAAAGGCTGAGGTTCTCGCATGCCTAGACGCATCAGGCGTTGCGTACGAGGAACGGACGTTCTTAGAGGGACTCTTGGTGATTGAAGCACAGCTCTCGCCCGAAAATGCGCTTCTCCAAGTGCTATCAAAGCGATTAGGAATGACGCATCGCGTTTATGCTGTGTTAGGCACGAGCGCGCTGGTCGAAAAGCAGATACAGGAACTCGTTAACAGCGTGGACGTGAGCGCTATTATGGGAGCGGAGCGCACCTTTGCGGTTCGTACCCGGTTCATGCGCAAAAGCAGCTTGTATTCGAGAAGAGATGAGTTATTAAGGCTGGTGGGAGCGTGCATCACGAGAGCGGGTTACACGGTGGATCTTAAAAGGCCGTCAAAAACCTTCGTTCTCCTGTTAACAGCACAAAAATGCTTCTTCTGTCTGCTCGTGCATGCGATGGATAAGCAGCACTTTGAGGCTACGAGGCCGCATTTCCGGCCTTTCTTCTCGCCGGTCGTTATCATGCCGAAAATCGCGCGTGCGCTGGTCAATCTCAGCGGCGTTAACGCTGCAGAGCTTCTTCTTGACCCGTTCTGCGGCACAGGCGGGATACTGATAGAAGCAGGGGCAATCGGAGCAGGGGCAATCGGAGCAGACGTGCAGAGGAAGATGGTGGGCGGAGCACGGGAGAACCTGGAGTTCTTTGGACTGCAGGGTGATTTAATCGTAAGTGACGCGTCTAAGATTCCCCTGAAGGATAACAGCCTTGATGCGGTTGTAACAGACATGCCGTACGGTCGAGCGTCCTTTGTATTAGGGTCAAGCTTCCGTGTTACCAAATCGCGCTCGGTTTCCATCGAGCTGCTACACCAGGAGGCCCTCGCTGAGATCCACCGTGTCCTGAAAACGGGAAGAAAAGCGGTCATCGTCTCTAATTCACGGGCTTTCCATTCCTTCGCCCGTACGTACGGTTTCCGGCTCGTTGAACAGCACGCCTATCGCGTCCACAAAAGTTTGACCCGGTACATAACCGTGCTCGAAAAAGCATGAGGGAAACCTTTTATTCTTACAATTACAGATACAGAGATAGAGCGAGAGGATTAAAAGCGAAAGGTGAGAAGATGAAAGTGCGTATGTCAAATGGACGAGAGGTAGAAGCGACGAATGTGGATTTCGAGACGTGGAAAGAGGATTGGAACGAATATAAGCTGGATGACGGCACGGTACTGAGATTTAAGACGGTGGTCAGCAGCATTATTCGCACCGAGAATTACGACCCGATGACCGGAGACCCCGTCTATCACGTTCGTTCTACCAACATACTCAGAGTGAAAGTGCCGGACGAGCTGAAGCGGCTGCCTAATTCGCAAAAGCCAATTGACGAGGGAGAGGGTATGGAAGTGGGCTAGCAGCAGTATCGCTAGCTCAGCTCAACTCACTTAACTCAACGCAGCAGAAAAGCCGATTGCTGATTTGCAGCATGCACAATGGTTAACGAAACCTTTTGATTACGAGTATTGTGATTGCCTTAAATTTTTCAAAACACTCTACCGTCTCTTTCGCTACTACCCGATTTGATCTAGCAACGCTTCGATTTCAGGGTCGGAACAAACAGCTTTGGGTTTGTTCTCTGTTAACGTGCACATAATGGCTGTCAAGACTTTCTCTTCTTGCTCTTCGCCAATTCGCACCCCGGCTCCAATCCGGTAATACTGGCACCCGAGAACGATCGTTGGAATACTACCCGTGCTATATCGGTTAAATACCGCACTATCCGTGCCCGCGTTGTTCATATTGTCGTGGAACGCGATGTACCCCTCGAACTTTGACGTTACTCGCTCCATTATCGGATGCTCCCACCGACATGCACTGCACCCGTTATTGCCGAAGAAATAGACAATGGGCTTTCCCTCCTCGGTACATGGGGCGTCGGTACTTACGATAAAATTGCCAATTGTCGGTCCTTGCTGCTGTTCTTGTGCTCGTTTTTCTTCCTGCTCTTGCTGTAACGCGACCAAGGATTCAAATTCCTCGATGTTAATGGCTGTGGGAAACAGTAGCTCGCCGTCTTTCGTTATGTATATCTCCAGCACTTCTGAGGATCCCTGCGCGGATATATCAGCTACGACTTTGTACAGATTTGCGTTCTCTAGCTCCGATACGTTTGCCAGGGAGACCTCGACACCAGAGGGGACGGCATACTCCGTGAGGAAGTCGATTGTCTTGGCGCCAGCTTCTTCCGGTGTCAATACGGTTGTAGCTGTGGAATCGGACGGAGCACAGTGTATTTGCGCTGACTGAAGAATCGACCCGCCAACGGCAATTCCCATCAGCAGGCCGATTATCACACCGAGAGCTAAAAAATCGAGAGAGAATGTCTTCATCTCATTATCTCATCCCTTCCATCAGCCCATAGTTTCTGCTTGTTCCTGCTGCAATTCCGCCATCGCTTTGTATTCCTCTATGTCAATGGCACCGGGGAATAGGATCTCGCCGTCTTTTGTTATGTACACTTCCCGCGTTTCCGAAGTCCCCAGCATGGATACATTCGCCGCTACGGTGTACAGATTCGCGTTCTCCAGCTCGGTCACATTAATCAAGGAAATCTCAACACCGGGTGGAATGGCATACTCTCTGAGGAAGTCGATCGTCGTGGTACCCGCTTCTTCTGGTGTCAATGCGTTTGGTACCGTGGACTCAGGCAGGGTACATTGCGTTTGTGCTGGTGAAAGAACAACGCTGCCAACGGCAATGCCCAATAGAATGCCTATTATCAAACCAAGAGCTAAAAAGCCAATATAAAACGTCTTTACGCCTTCGTTCCCGGATTTTCGAGTAGGTTCGCTGGTCATGTTACATCAGCTAATAATTCACAGTCTACGAGTATAAAAACCCCGCGCAATTTTTAGCACATAAAAGAAAAGCAAGTAATTAGTTACTATGGAGCACCGAGCATACGAGTTCGAATTGGAGCGGATAAAAGCGCTGATACGAGAGCGAGGCGCGCGCAGAGTCGGGCTGCAGCTTCCAGAAGGCCTTAAGACCGATGCTCCGGCGCTCGCCGCGGCGATTTCACGTGAGACCGATGCGGACGTGATAATCTCCGGGAATTCGTGCTATGGCGCGTGCGATATTGACGAGAAGTTGGAAGGCATCGTAGACCTTCTTTTCCATTTCGGGCATACCGCCTCCTCCTCGTTTAAAACGAGAACACCGATGCTAAAAGGAAAAATAGAGGAAAAGGTTATTTTCGTAGAGCTCCGAAGCACAGTTGACGTAAAACCGGTGGTGGAGCGCGCAGCAGCCGAGATAACGGGCGATTGCGTGGGATTAGTCGCTACGGTGCAGCATGTTCACGCATTGACCGAAGCGAAAGACGTGCTTGCGCGCGCAGGAAAGGAGGCGGTAATTGGTACGGGTGCCGATATGGTAAAATACGATGGCCAGGTTTTGGGCTGTGAGTTCTCTTCTGCACGGGTTCCCTGCAATGAGATGCTGTTTATCGGCAGTGGCAGCTTTCATCCGAAGGGGATCGCGTTGTATACCGGTAAGCGAATAATTGCGGCCGATCCCTTCACCGGTATGATCACCGTAATTGAGCCGGAGGAACTGCGAAAGAAGCGACACATCGCGATCGGGCGCTCGCTGGATGCGAAATCCGTGGGGATACTGATCAGCACAAAGAGCGGCCAAATGAGCCTGAACGAAGCGATTGCGCTGCAGCGGAAAGCCGTTGCGAAAGGTTTGGATGCTTATTTGATCGCGCTGGAGGAGATAACCGAAGATCGACTGCTCGGCTTTAACGTTGACGTGTTTGTTAATACCGCGTGCCCACGCGTGGCTGAGGATTTTGTCCAGTTTAAGAAGCCGGTTCTTTCGATGAACGAGTTTGAGGTTGTTCTCGGGGAACGAAGCTGGGACGAGCTGTGGCCATAGAGAGAAATGTTGCTCTGTTGATATTCCCTAAATAGCGGGCGTTCAACGACAGCAGAGGAGACCAAAAATAAGTTTATTATTCGAAAGAGAGGATTCTTTATTGGTGATGGAAGATGGCACTTGGCATAATCGGTGGGACGAGTTTATTCGATACGGAACTGCTTGTGGATACGCATGAGCGAGAAGTGAAGACCGAATACGGCCCGGTTTACACGCTCGTTGCAACGGTCCATTCACAGGAGATTGTCTTCATTCCACGACATGGTAAGGAACGAAACATTCCGCCGCATCGGATTAATTATAAAGCGAATATGCGCGCATTTAAGGACTTAGGCGTGGATGAAATCATCAGTGTGACGTCGGTTGGCAGTTTGAAGCGTGCCATACCACCACGCTCCCTGGTCGTTCCGCACGATTACATTGGTCTCTTTAATATCCTCACGTATTATGACAATGAGATCGTTCATGTTACACCGGGCCTGGATGAGGCGTTGAGAAAACGAATACTCGAAGCTGCGCGGTCGTTAACTATTACAATCATCGAGAAGGGCGTGTATTTCCAGACCTTGAGTCCACGGCTGGAGACGAAAGCGGAGATAACCATGATAAAAGATTATGCCGACCTGGTCGGGATGAACATGGCGTCGGAGGCAACACTGGCGACCGAGCTGGAATTACGGTACGCGAACATCAGCACCGTGGATAATTACGCGCACGGGATCGTCGAGGAGCCGTTAGACTATAAGGATATCGTCGAAGCAGCAGCGCAGAGCCGCGCGGATGTGGAGCGGGTGCTGGTAAAGGTGGTTGAAGGATGAGTAAGTAAAGTGAATCACGGCTTTTTGGTTGCGTACCCCTTGCTCAGCTCACGTCTTCCAGGCACGTTATTTTTTCTCCGTTCGCCCCTTTCTCTTTATTCCATTGTAACAAATGTGGTGCATCGGTATCGATATAGAGAAATGTGTTGGGGACTGCTCCTTGTTTCTCACACTCTTCTGAAATTTTGACCCACCCGCCGGTATTGATGAATAATCGCTTTTTCGCTTCCATGTAATACGTGCCGGCATAATGGGTATGGCCAAAAACAACGACATCTGCGTCTATATGCTTGCCCTTTTTATCCACATAGCGTTCCTCTATAACGTCTTTGACCGGCATGCATTTCGGAATGATTTTACCCGTATTTCGCCGCCAGATCTCTGTATTCAACCACGTAACTACCTTCGGGAGAATTGTCACCACGAAATAAGCTGAAATAATAATCCAAAGGATACCGAAACCGCTCCATAGCGGCGTATCTCTGAACCAAAAGATGAATCCTAAAAGGTAGAGAAAGAAAAGTAAAATGAATGCAGATGTGGCCCGGAAAGTCCTTCCAATGTTTTTAGTGAAAGATACATTTGCGAGGTCTTGATGCCAATCGATAGGATCAAAGCGAAACTTTAGACGATTACTGAGCGTATAGAAGATCTGGAATTTGTCAAATTGCTGGCCGTGTAAAAATACATATCTCTTCTGGCCAATGTCCACTCCTTCTACTCGCTTTGTGCCTTTAACGCGCTTGGATTTGGGGTACGTTCGAAAAAAGATCTCGAAGGTGCTGTTTCCTTTGTACGGGAACCTGACACCTTTCTGCTTCCAAACTTTTTTTATCTCGAAGATATCCTCGTCGTGGTTCCCTATTACGTAGATAATATCGCAATCAAGAGCATTCAAGATGGAAATCGGGGTTAGTACATCTTTTGCGACGTAGTTCCGATCGTCTTTCCGGGGGTCCCAGAGCTCGAGGATATCGCCCAGAAGCACAATCGTGCCCGGCCTTCTTATCGTAATCTCCTTATCGTCGCATTTGAGTGAGGTGCCATTCGCATCTAACGTGCTTAGCCAGTCAGGAAGTCCCAGAACTCACGGAAATTTGATGCCTCGCCGCCTAAATGCACGTCGGAGACGACGATAACGGGTTCCTTTATGCTTCCGCTTTTTTCTTCCGCGCTCTTCACCGCCACCTCACCCCCATAGTGATGAATCATTCGCGCACACCATATAAAAACTTTTCTAGAGATTGTGGACTTTGCAATGAGGTATGACCTTTATTGTGCATGAAGGTGTGTGTGGTGGGGAGAATTTCCTAAAAAACTACGAGGACGTGGAGAAGGTGCTGGTGAAGGTTATCGAAGATAAGAATGAAATGGTCGCTTTCGCGAAAAATTCCCTTTATCTGCCGCTCGTTAAGATCTTCAAAGCTAATTCAGTTCCGATGTATTCTGGAAGACAGTTCCTATTACGCAACAAGAATTTTTCGATGGCTGGATACAACCCTATTTCGTGCATTTTAATACTTCTTTATTGTATACACCTACTTTCTTACAGTTAAAACCCGTTCTGCACCATCGAAGCTTTCGTCTGGTGTGAGCCCACTTCTTACTTTACATCTCGTACTTCGAGTATTTTGGAAAGATATTTAAATAATCGTTTAGGAGTGAATATTTCTAAGGTTGGAATATTAATATCTGCTAAATTCCTATCCGTAGTTAATAGAATATCTATTTCCTTGCAAAATGCTAAATCCGCAATAATTTTTTTATCTTTCCTTAACTCTGGATTACTCTTACAAACTTTATTCAAAGTTTGGTAATGTCCCATAAACCATGACTTTTATAAGTACCCGATCTAATAACTTACTCCATGGCTGGAGCAACTTCAAATGACCAGATATG
>JAFGHB010000004.1 GCA_016930255.1 Methanomicrobia archaeon
CTTTCTTCACGGTGAAAAATCCGGAACTCACACGGATTATGAGCCATTTGATCTCCTCATTCGTCTTTACCATGCCATTCGAAGGCATGGACTGACGAAATAATAACTGGACTCCACACGGCGGCCGGATGACCGAAAAGTTTATATAACCCCTCCTTCTTAAGAAAATACGTACAGTACAAGAAATAAGTGATAAAAATGGCTGAAGTGTCAAGAGCACCTGTAACCAGAGTAGTTAGGGGCACAGGAGCGGAGGGCATGGGCGAACATGCCATTCGTTTACACGAACCGATTCATTCACCTGATACTCTGCGCTACCCAGTGGAATTTCCGTTCGAGTGGTGCCATAAAGGAATTTTCATAGCTAAACTCGAAAAACTATCAGAGGAAGAGCTGGGAGAACTGGCAGAGAAGAACAACGGGACGAAGAATAACTCGATTTGTGCACTTTGTGGTGAATCGAAAGAATTGGAGTATCGGAAGGAATCGGGCAATGTATCCCATCTCATCTGTGAGGATTGTGCTGTCCGTTATGTGCAGAAAGCGCTTGCGTTGCAAAGCCGCGAGACCGGATGATTAACTGGTTGATTGATTGATGGGACGAACGATCTGAGACGTATTAAACGACTCGCTCATTTCATTCGGTCATCAGTCACTACCAGAAACAGCACCGAGATGACCACTACGGCACGTGCACCGGGGAGTACCAATCCCGCCGCGACAAACGCTGATAGATCGTAGTCAGGATCGAGTTCCCGCGCTATCGAGCACTTCACTGCTCACGGACATCCCGCGAGGTAGAGAGCACGTTATTGATTAGAGGATCTCTACGAGCTGGATAGCAAACGTCAGGTCTTCACCCGCCAGCTCGTGATTGGCATCTACCGTTACATTCGTTTCCGAGACCTCGATTATCGTGACGATAATGGGTTCCCCGTTGGTTTGCGTCGCCTGTAACCGCTGGCCGACTTCGGGCTCCATGCCTGCTTGGAGTTGATCGCGGCTGACTTCCCAAACGAGTTCCTCATAATATGGGCCATACGCCTGATCAGCGGGGATTGTAAAGGTCTTTGATTCGCCGAGCTTCATACCCAAGACGCCCTGCTCAAAGCCCGGGATCATCTGACCCTCGCCAAGAGTAAATTGCAGTGGTTCACGTCCGATGGACGAGTCAAATACCGTACCATCCGCCAAGGTGCCCGTGTAATGAACCTTAACGGTATCACCCTCTTTTGCGGTTGCTGTCTTCTCAGCACAGCCAGCAACGAATACCACCAGGACAATTGCTAGTAGTGCTATCACACCTGCTATGGTTTTCTTCTTCATGGTTCTACGTACGTTCACTCACTTCTGATTCCTAATGATCTCCCCAGTACTTAAATCCCCTGCGTCTATACTGCTGTGTCAAATCCCGCCAAACTCTAGCCCCTTTCTTCTCTTTTCTTCTCTTTCCGATTTATGTTCTGCCATAAAGATCATTTCTCGCGCAGCTTCGGCGAATCCAGCCACAGCCCGGATACTTTCGTTTCACCCGCGATCTCCTGGAAGACGACCTTAACGATAACGTCGTCGGGCTCTTGCGTGAAGGTCGCTTTGTAATACACGATCGTGTACTGGTTTTGGCTTTCCACTTTCCAGAATTCCTTAGAGACGTACGCGCCGATCTTTGACTGGATGAGCGCGTTATTCTCGTGGAAGACTGGTTCGGGCAGCGCATTCTTCATTGTGGCGTCGAAATGTTCCGAATACTTTGTGTAATTATCCTCGTTCATCGCCACGAGAATGTTCTCGGTGATCGGGTCTGCGTAGGCTCGGACCTGCTCGACGTCGACTTCTGTCCGGGATAGACAGCCTGCGCAGAGTACCACAGCAAGCGCGACTAGGGCTACGACAATTTCTAAGGATTTATGTTTCATAGTGAGTCGCTCCTTTTAGGTCTATGTTGTGTTGTTATGATAGAATGTGCTACCTTCCTTCATATATTCTTCTGTTTCTGCTTTCGGTTAGATGACGCGTTTTAGCCACTTCTGGGGAAAGTTATAACAGCGCCTCGATCTCCTCATCGGTAAAGCCTAACTGACGAAATACCAGTTTCATGTATTTTGGTGTCAGTTCTCTTTTAGCCATCACCACGGGTGCGCTATACAATCGTCCGTCTTTTTCACGTTCAAATATCGCGTGGCTCGTGCCTCGCTGCCGGACGAATCGAGCACCACCATGTGCAAGAAGCTTGACAAACTTCTTACTAGACATTGGTGGAATTTTCTTATTAGGCACCGGCACGAACCTCAAAGGCTATGGTTTCCGAATATGCCCAGTCATGCGATGGTCGCACGTGCTCGACATCTTCGATGAGGAATTCCCGGAGAATTTCAGGAGGTGCAGGTCGTATTTCAGCCTCAAGTTTGTTCTCTTTTATGTACGCGAGATACTCTTCACAGGCCTCTTGCAGCATCTTCCGTGCTTCTTCGATACTTTCGCCCTGACTGGCTACGTTGAGTTCCAGGCATAACGCCACGTAATACTCTCCCGCCTTTTTGAGTAAGCCCGTTAAGTGCATGGTGCATCACCCGCGGTTTTCAAGCCGCTCATTATTATGAGGTAGGTAATAGTAATAAAATTTGTGGAGCGGCCATTTCAATTGCGCACTCAAAATTTCATAACCCCGTCAATCTCCTCCTGCACCACAATCGTCCTTCTTATTGCCGCTGCTACTTTCATATAATGCACGATTTCCTCCCAAGTTAACTCACGCCCTTTCCGATCCTTCAAATACTTCATCAGCACTTGGTAACCGCCTATTTGGTAGTCCCAGACCGCTTTTGAGATGCCGTCGAAATACTGTGTTTTGTTGAAATACACCCATTCATTCTCCTCGTCGTAGCTGACTTTCTCCACCGTATTCGTCCCGCTCACGGGAAATCCTACGCCCGTCTCGCTCAGCGAAGGATGCTGCAGCAAATGGAGGTCTACCAATTCCTTGCCAAGCGCGCTCAGGTTCTTGAACAGTTCATAATCTGTCGGCAAAGGAACCCGTGGAAAATCTATCTTCAGAAATTCTTCGTAGCGCTTTCGATATGTGGGCGAGTAAAACACCGCGTAGATATAATAGAAAATTGCCTCGGGCGTTAGTTCCGTGCCTAAAGCTTCGGTTATTGCTTTTAAAAACTCTTTAGAGAAATTTGGGGTGCACTCTGGTGCGGAGGTCTTTTCGTCTGTTAGCTTCCTTGTAGTTTTATCGGGATAGAGATAAAGAGGCGCAATATAAGATATTCCAGCTCCGGCTGATTTATTCCCAATACTACACTGATCAATCATTTCTGCTGATACTATGACGGAGAATTCATATTTGGGTGATTGTGGTCTTGTATATAGCAACCCCAAATTTTCATGCAGCATATGCGGCATAACTTCCAGACGAGGCCTGCAAATAAACCCCCTGGAGCGTCCAGTATAGTAGGTATGTTTTATGTCAAACGGACGGTAGAGGACAGGAACGATAAGTTCTCTTTTCAAACCTGACCGTTTTAGGTCATCTTGTGCCAAGGATACTTTCCAATCTTGCGCATCCCTCCCACAGCCGTACTTACTTCTTGCCGTCTCTTCAGGAAGTGCAGCAAAGTCAAGAACGGTTTTCCAAACCTTCTCCGGTGAATCTTGAACCGTTAGTTTATCCCTAGCAGTAACTATCCCAACCGAATTTGTAGGCATGATGTCCGTTATCTTCCAGGAGTTCGCATATTCATCCCAATAGGTGTCCTTAATCGGCACGAAGAAATAGAACGGGCTCTTTGGCTTCAACTCTTCCCACTCAGTGGTTGTTCTGTCATTTCGCAGAAGCCATTTGTACTTATTCTCACGAAGTCCCCACAGGTCAGCATAAAAGACGCGTGCGTTCCGCTCTCCTTTCTCTTTTGTTCCTTTTTTCTTGATAAACAAACCGATGGCAACACCTGGTCGAATGTCAAACACATTCTCGTCTTTGCTGCCGTCAGGACATTTCTCTTTCTTCAACGAGTTACCATGCAAATTCAGAATATAGATTTCGTCGAAGCTCTTCATCAGAGATTGACGCATGCCTCTGAAAGTAGGGTTATCCAGATAGCTGTGATTCGTAATAAACCCTAAAACCCCTTCTCCCGTTCGGTCAATCTTCCACTGGCCGAACCTGATAAACTTCACGTAATCATCCTGAAGCCATTTGGGATTCTTTTCGCCCAGAGGCTTGCCATCGACTTGTTTGTAATCTTCAATCAACCCTAAAATCCATTCTCCTTTGTTCTCAGACATACCAAAATAAGGAGGATTACCAAGGACAACCAGAATCGGCTCCTTTTCCTTCACGTTCATCGCTTCTCGTCCTTCCTCCGTAAGTTGTGGGAGTAAAAGCTCTTGTTCCGGCTCTTTCATCTCCAGCGTATTCGTAAGGTAGAATTGGAATCGTTCATCTTTTGAGAATTCATATTCCCACGCTTCTAACGACATCGCAACCCTGAGATGGCCGATGATGTAGGGAACGACTTGAAGTTCAAACGCATAGAAATCGGCTAAGATATGGTTTTTTATATTCAACGGAATCAAACCACCCATGCGATTGTCCAACAATTCGAACTCTGCTTTTCTAAGGGCTTGTATTATGAATGTTAACGTCCCAGCCGCAGGGTCAAGAAGTTTCAAGCCTTCTTCTGCAAGTCCTTTGCCTTTCCCGAACTTCTCCTTCAACAGGTTGTGAATTGATTTTACAATGTAATCCACCACTTCAGGGGGCGTGTAATAAACCCCTAATTTCGCCCTCTCTTCTGGGTTGTACTCGCCAAGGAAGGTATCATAGAAGTGAATGACGGGATCTCTAGTCCCGTATGTTGCCTCCTTCTCTTGGGTAATAGCTACAACGTCCGTTTTGTTGAGCACATTAAGAATGTCCTCAATAATCCAATTCATTGCTTCTGGCGTATCGGGACCAACGAACGTATGAAAAATATGGTTAAGCAAGGGCACATTTCCAGGAATAAATTTCCATGCGTTCTCTTTGGTTATCTGCTCCTTCCCCGCCATTATCCGAGCTGCAAAAAGACCGTACGTAATCGTTTGAGCATATAAGTCAACAAATCGCTCCTCGGTCAAACCTCCAATAAGTGTTTTTTTGAACACTACGTAAAAGCTCTCCAGAGGTATAGAATCCCTATCTTTCCTTTCAAACACCTCTTTTAAAATCTGCCTCGAAAATCTCGTTTTATCTGCAAGCACAATCGCAAGAGCAGAAGCACTTTGTATCTCCGGTACAGAGAAGCTGCAGAATCTTTCGATAAACTCAAAGAAGGCATCCACGTTCTCAGGAACCGGTGGCTTCACACCTTGTAACGCTGTTGGCGAGCACAAGTCAACTTGCTCTATAAACGCACCGTTGCGGTATCGTCGAAATTCGACGAAGTTTGTCAGAATGAGGTTGGGGAGCGCATCCCGATATCGTTGGATCTGTTCTGTTTTCTCTATCTCACGCAGATTCGAATCAGGCACTTTCGCTTCGATATCGCCAACACGCTCTCCATTTTTACGAATGCTGATGTCTGGAATGCCCACTTCCGTCTTCTTCGGTAAAACGAGCGCTTTTGCCTCCTCCTCTTCTGTGATAAAAAACTGTGAACAATTCTCGAAGAGGTCTTTTAAAGACGGATAAAAGCTCTCTTCTCTAAAGTCGCCCGTTGTGTAAATCTCGTGGAGTTCTTTAAGGTACGTAGCAAGAACTTTTTGGAACTTGTGCCGTTCTGCTTTGTCCATTTCTTCAGAATAACCCTCTCCCTACAATCATAGTTTCCCCTCACATAAGTAAGCTATCTTTGTTGCCACCTGAACAGGTTCAAATTCAGAGTTCTATCCATCCCATCTTTTCTAAAACTCAACCAAAACCACCCGTGCCGGCGCACCGTCGCACCCTTTCAATTTTAAAGGCAGCGCCACCATGAAATACGCGCCCGGCTCGACCCCGCTCAAATCAAGGCTTTCGATGATAATCACGTCGTTCCCGGTTAACAGCTTGTGGACGGGATGCTCGTCCGTCTCGAACTCTTCGATGGAGAGATAATCGATACCCACCACTCGCACGTCGTTTTCCACCAGAAGAGCCGCAGCCGAGTAATCGAGTGACACGTAGTCCTTCGTGAAATCCTCTGACGTAAGCAGCTCTGAATTCCGGGTCTTGAACAGGATCCTTTTGTAGGTCTCGAAATCGATGTTCGCAAGCTCCTGAGCGGTAATCCTATCTTCAACATCCACCTCGACAACCAGCGCCTCACCGATCAAGTCGGACAGGCTTAGCTGATCGATCGTTTCGCCACCCTCGGTAAAGTGGTAGGGTGCATCAATATGCGTGCCGATATGAGAACTGCAGGTCAATCGAGAGAAATTGTATGCATCACCGTTTGCTATTGACCTCTCTTGCCTCAGCTCCACATCCTCATCGTCGATCCACTTCAGCATGCCCGGATAAATGGATACCGAAAGATCATGAATCTTCAGCTTCTTATCGCTTTTCGCCATGACGATCGCCCCCCTCCCCTTCCGTGAGCATCTATTTATGTTGATTTGGTTTAGTTTAGTTTGATCGTACAGTACAGTTTTGATTTCTATCTGATTGATGCTTGAAATGTATTTTGGATTGTGGTGCTCGTTCGGTGCTCGGAATGTTTGCAGTGCACTCTACGAGCCGACAGGTTTATAATCACATTCCCCATTCTTTTTCTCTATGCACGCTGCAGCACTTGTCCAGACGGTACTGCCGATATTCTTGATTATTGCGGTCGGCTACGCAATTGGCATACGCAGGAAAGTAGAAGTAGATATGCAGCCTTTTATCGACCTCATTGTGTATATCGCCGGGCCGTGTCTAATCTTCGCGTCTATCGCACGCAGCGACATCAACCTCACGGATTTTACTACCATTGCCGGCGCCGCGTTGGTGATCGTTCTCATTATGACTTCGGTCGCGTTCCTCATCTTCAGACTGACCGGATCAGCCAAAAAAGGGTTGTATTTACCGCTCGTCTTCGGCAATACGAGCTATCTCGGCTATCCGGTCGCACTGTTCGCCTTCGGCATGGCCGGCCTCTCACGTGCGGTCGTCTTCGACATGATCAATTCACTCGTGATCTTTACTCTCGGCATCTATATCGTCCACCAAAGGAACGAGATTCGGGAAGCGTTCAAGATTCCGCTGCTCCACGCCGTCGTCGTCGGTCTGGCCTTCAATCTCTTACACCTTCAGGTACCGGATGCCATATTCACTCCGATCGAGATGATCGGCATGATCACCATTCCTCTGGCGTTGCTCGTGCTCGGCTATAAACTGACGGAGATAAAGCTAACCGCAGTAAAAGTAGCCGTACTCGCGTCGGTATTCCGGATCCTCGGTGGATTTCTGGTTGCGCTCGCGATAATCGAACTGCTGGCCATCGAAGGTATGGTCCGAGATATCATACTGCTTCAGGCCGCAATGCCCTCGGCCGTCATGGGCATGATTCTGGCTGCGAAATACGACCGGGACGCGTCGCTGGTCGCTTCCGTCGTGCTCATCACTACGGTGCTCAGTCTGATCTCGATACCGCTCATACTCTCGATGCTCTAACTAACTAACGTACCTGCTCCATAGGCTCGTACGGTCAAACGGCAATGAGCCAAGAAGGTTTTTATGCTCCCGCGGCAAACGTCTACTGAGATGAGCAGGGAAATGCAGTGGACCATTAAAGGGCCGTCTTCTCAACCTGGCCCGTCCAGCCGGAAAGTCGCACTATTCCTCTCAGCTTTAATCCTGCTCTCGTTCTTCGTTATCCTTCTCTCCACGCCTGTTCTTGCTCATCCACCCTCACAGATGGCGCTGACATACGACGTTGACACGCAGATGTTAGCGGTTTCGATTATACACTCAGTGTCGGATCCGAGGAGTCACTATGTGGAAAAGGTGGAGATCACAAAAAACGGTGAGCCACTGCTCACGAAGGAGTACACCAACCAGCCCTCAACATCGACCTTTAGCTATACGTATGCAATTGCTGCCAATATTGGGGACGAACTCGAAGTTACCGCGTATTGCAGTCTTTATGGGAGCATCCAAACACAACTA
Source organism: Methanomicrobia archaeon (assembly GCA_016930255.1). Lineage (NCBI taxonomy): Archaea > Methanobacteriati > Methanobacteriota > Methanomicrobia > Methanomicrobia archaeon. Next base: position 8,117 of record JAFGHB010000004.1, read on the forward strand.
ACAGTCACTACGTCTCAGTCGTCAACAACGTCGACCGCGGAGGAGAGCTCTACCGCGACGGCACAATCATCCACATCGGGAACCGCTCAGCCGTCAGCAACGCCGACCGCAGAGGCGACGCCTACAGCAACGGCACAGCCATCACCCACACCTGAACCGTCTCAGCCGTCAGCAACGCCGACCGCAGAGGCGACGCCTACAGCAACGGCACAGCCATCACCATCACCCGAAACGCCTGGCTTTGAGGTTCTCTTCGCGTTAATCGGAGTCTGCGTTGCACTCTATCTTAGTAGGCGCTAAGCTAGGCTGAACTACGCTAAGCGCTGCGACATACCGCTCGCGTCGAGTTCTCGTTGACAGTTTTTCGATAAAATGCTCAGCCTTCTGGGGGAGCACAAATGACTGATTCATGCATAAAGACTCGGGCGAAAAAAAATATAAAAGGTAAAAATTTTTTAGTGTAGTGGAAGGGGTGGCCCGGTCTTCACGCGGCTATCTCTTCCCCTCTCGTTCATTGTAGCACGTATTTGAAGAACATCGCCCAGTTTCTTCCTGCATTGAACTGCGCGCCATCGCCCCAAGCGGTCTCTTCTTGTATTACCACGCCAGTTTCGTTCAGGAGCAGCACTTCAGCATGAGCAGCGATGAAAACGGTGGTGTTTACATCCCAGGTATTGGGGATTTCATAGGTGTAGTCGGTGGTCACACTCTCATTCGAATACTCGAACTGCCCCGGTTGCGGGTTGCCATTCTTCGTCTGCGGAATCGTTTTGTAGCTCGTGTCAACAGCTAGATGTGACTCATTGATAACCCAGCCGTCCGTCGTTTCGTATTTCACGTAAAGCGTAGCGGCATCATTCCAGACGCTGACGGTTCCAACGGTAATATCTTGGCCTGCGGTCAAATTAGTGACAAAGGGATCATCCGCTGTTTGAGCCATTCCAAGTACTGCTGCGAGCATGAGGACTATTACTAACGCTATTCCTGGCGCAAAACTTGTTGCTTTTTTCATCTTCTTCTTTTCACCTCCTATTGTTTTTAGTACACCTCACCTGCCTGCTACGCAGATGACGTAACCGAGATTCTAAGCAGCGGTCTTATATAGTGAACGATTTGGAATATCGCGCAATGCAAACAACACTGCTCAATCCTGCGTCAATTAGTAGACGTGAGATACCGTGAATAAAAGTAGGTGTGCATGTGCCAACCAAGCAGACGATTTGACGGCCTTCTTATTCTCACTGGTGAATTCTTTAAAGGACAAACCAAGATCAGAAAGAGCAGCACGCTTTAACGTTTGTTTACACCCATATCTGTGCGTTTCGAAGAGACTATGTTAGTTCTCTCCCTTACCTCGCTCTAAGGGCTCCTTCGTATCGCTTCATACTCCTATTGGCTGAGTGAGAGAGTAGGAGCACGGACGGCATATTCAAAACCCGCGCCGTTCTCTGCCTATCAGTTATTTCCACAACCAGCCGAACAACCCTTTATCGTCCAGCTCACTCTGGGCTACCTGCTGTAATCTCGTCTGTTCCTGCTCCACATTCTGTATTTGCTCCTGCAGTATAGCCCGCACTTCTTCGTCACAATCACACTCTTCCTGCAATTGCTGAAGCTCGCGAATGCGGTCTTGATTCTGAATCACCTGTTGCGCTATCTCCTGCGCGGCTGCTTCATCGCCGCCGGCGAAGAACCGTACGATGGTATTCCTTAACTGTATGCGCTCTTCTGCTCGAATCGTTGCTTGTACAGACGTATTAAGTTCTTCGGCAATTTGGGAAACCTGGGGACCTATACCGCCCACTAACTCCTCCATTGCAAACAAAGACTGAACGGCCAATCGCACTCTATTTTGATTTTGGTATACCAGTTGCTGATGCTCATCTAACGCTTGTAGTTCCTGGTTCATCTCTTGCTCTCGCTGCTGTACCAGCTCGTGCAGTTCGCTTACATTTTGAGCGCGCACCTCCTCCTGCTGTTGAACGCGAATCGTCTCGTTTTCGCCTATATTTTGTGTCTCCTGTTGCACCTGTTCCTGCTGAACTTGTTCGGTTCCAGGACTGGTTTCATTTAAGCCCGCCTGTTGGCCTTGCGGGGTGCTGCCCTGTCCCGATTCATTTACTCCTGCCTGTTGACCCTGCTCAGAGCCCTGACCCGCCTCTTGTAATTCAGGATTCAGGATTTCCGTTCCGGGTTCGTGAATACCACTCTGACCAACAGCCAGAGAAACCACTGAGGTGAGCACAATTAAAACCACAACCAACAGAATTGCTCGTTTCATACTATTAACATACGTTTTCAAGAATATAAAGATGTGCTCCGTTTAGGGTTGCTCGGCCTGAAAAACGGCTCTTTTAGCTTTCCAAGCCCCTACAGCTCTCGCATACGGAGTTTGTGCCGTAAGCCAGCCGAATCGTCGCGCGGCAACAAGAGTCTGGGTATTTATGATAGCTTTTTATCACTGTATCCTAACTAACGTATAGGTGATGAGCGCGGGGCAGTAGGGTAGCCAGGTTTATCCTCGTGGCTTTGGGAGCCATGGACCCCAGTTCAAATCTGGGCTGCCCCATCAATCAAGGAAATTTCAACAGGAAAGAAAATATTTACCAAAAAGAAGGTACTTATCCAAAAACGCTTTTTCTGATAGGGTTTAATAAAACGAACGGGATTAAGAAAAACTAAACTCGTCAGAGTGGTTTCTTGCCCGTAACCTTTATACTCGCAATCGAAGTGCCAAGCTCTTCCAACTCCTCCGAGGGTATGTTCTCCTCGTTGATCAGTGCCTTTGCCGTTTGATCGTTTGCCATGCAGCGAAGAGGGAAAGAGGACTCGTCGAGTATTGTAACGTCCTGAAAGCCCGCTTTCTGTATCGTGTTAATATATGCATCCTTCATGATCGCGCCAGAAAGGCAGCCGATATACGCATCAATAGAATTTTTTATGAACTCGGGGAGCTCTTTCAACAGCACGATATCCGACACCATCAGCCGTCCACCGGGTCTTAGTACCCTGTACGCCTCGTTAAATACCTGTTCCTTGTCGGGCGAGAGGTTGATAACGCAGTTCGAGACGATCACATCAATGGAATTGTCAGCAGCAGGAAGATGTTCTATCTCGCCCAGCCTGAATCCCACATTCACGTATCCGCCTTTATGCGCGTTCTCCCGGGCTTTGTCGATCATTTCGGGTGTCATGTCCACTCCAATGACCTTTCCCGTCCTTCCCACGCGCAGTGCGGCAAGGAACGAATCGAATCCCGCGCCTGAGCCAAGATCCATAACGGTTTCTCCAGCCCGTAACGAAGCCAGCGCGATCGGATTCCCACACCCGAGGCCAAGATTCGCACCCTCAGGAACGGATTTGAGTTCTTCATCCGTGTAGCCTACCTTCTTGCTGATGTCCTCGGCAAAGTCCGCACCGCCGCAACAGGTCACCGGAGCACAACAGGAGCGCTCCTTCTTTGCTATTTTCGCGTAGCCTTCCCGTACCGCTTTCTTTATCACTTCCTTGCTCATTTCCGCTCGCCACTAATCTCATCGCACTACTCATAGATAAAATTTCACTTGCCGATAGCGCTCTCAGTTCATTTGATTTGGACCGCCCCATAACCAGCCGACAAGTGGCGGAACCAAGCAGAGATTCGCCATCATCGTTTCGAGGGCAGTATAAACGTGCGTCGTAGGACTGAACCCAAGAGACGAGCACCAAGAAACCCACGGGAACGATAAGAATAGAATGAGGGCCAAACTGGCGAGCGTTACGAAAAGGAATGCAAACAGCAAAGCTTCACGAAACTTTCTCATTACCTCTTAAGTTTTTTTATCTTCAAAAAATTTTCACTCCTAAAGTCTGGCACTTTCGAGACTTCTGGAGCAAAGCCAAGTTCAGGGCAAATTTTTTTATATCCTGGAGATGATACAGTAAACCAAGGCAGGTGATAAAAATGAGTGGTAAAAAGCACGTTGCCGTAGAAGAGGCAAAGGAAATTGGTGAAACGTTGGGGATTACGTGGGATACGTTCGATGTAGATCAATTCAGGCGAGGTATGGATGTGGAGTTGGAGCACGGTTCCCGCGATCCCGCAACAAATGTGACCAATGACGACCTTTTGACGACGGGAAAAATCGCGTTGGCGCACCTCAATGAGTTCCCGGACTATTACGATCGGCTGGAGAAGATGGAGCAAGAAGCGGAGAAGTTTTGGGCAGAGAAGGAAAAATAGCCTTTACGCTCGCAGGGCACGAGATAACGCGAAGGACGTAAGATTTGCTCTTTCTATTCAGCCGCAAAAACCGGCTTGAGTCCAGATGACTGAGCGCGCGAAAACGAGGAACGAGCCTGCCGGTTCATACTAGTGACGTTCTCGTTAACGCGTTCTTTCGCGCAGCGCAATTCTTTGGTTGAAGAGAAACGGTTTCATTCAGAAGAATCTCTCTAAACAAACCTCTTCTTTGGGAACAAGATAACCTGTGCTAAAACAAGAACCTTCTCGTTAGGTATTTTCTTCTTAAAGAGCGATAGTTATACAGAAAAAGGGATGCGTGATACACTGAGATGAGGAGGTGAGAAGTAATGGAACCAGATATTGGTGCAGTTTTAGGACAATTTGATTCTATTAGAGACCATACAAGACAGATTCTACAACGTATAGGACGTGGCGGTTGGGTTGATTATACCGAGGAGGGAAAAATCCTTGTTGAAGAATATACTGATGCTAAAATGCAGTTTGAAAGAATAAAGGGTAAACAAAAGTTTAAAGTGACTCTCCTGGATATAGAATGGATACCATCAGGATGGGCTAAGGAAAAAGCACTCCTTAGAAGAACTGAGATAGAATGCAGTAAAGCTATTGGCGCTTTAGGAAGTATAGGCACTCCTTTACCTAAAGACGAATTGGACAAACTTTCGGCGCTCAGGGAGGAATTGGAAAAGCTATCCAAAGTATTGCCTGATATAAACTACGAAAGAAACTTAAGCGAGGCAATAGATGAATACGTAAAAGGAGATTATCTTGCATCAGCATTAATCTCCGGTCGTGTTATTATTTACGCTCTAAATCAAATCCCTAGAAAATCTGATGAGGAAAAAGTGAAATTTTTGCTCGAGAAAAAGATTGTAGAGGAAAACAGAAAAGACATCCACGAAGCGATAATAAAAGCGAGTAGAAAAGCAAGGAATTTCTTCTCTCACGATATCAAAGTAATCCCAACGCCATCTGAAGCACATTCATTATTGGGTGAATCCATTGGAATTCTAGACGTGGTTAGCAAAGTCTTGAAGGATGAGGAATACCTTCATAAATAATGGGGGCCAAGAAACTCGTAAAGGTGTAAGAATGAAAGAAGAAATAGACTTCTCCTTATTCTCCCCTACCGATTACCGGTATGCCGTGGCTGATTTACGGGCTTACCTCTCCGATGAGGCGTACGTTACGTATAAAGCGAAGATAGAAGCGGCGCTTGCTCAAGTATTCGAGAGCAGAGGCCTGTTAAAGCACGAGTTGTGCGAGGAGATCGTGGCTGCTACGAAAGCAATCACCGCAGAAGAGGTATACGACGAGGAGCAGAAGACGAAGCACGACATCCGTGCGCTGGTTAACGTTATCAGGAGCAGGGTAAGCGACGAGGCGAAACCCTTCGTGCATCTCGGTGCGACCTCGTATGATATCGTGGATACTGCGAATGCGCTCCGATACAGAGACGCCGTGCTGAACGTCATTATTGAGGATATGCTCGCCCTTGAGCGAACGTGGATAAAGCTGGCACGGCGTGAGAAAGACACGCTTCAGATTGGGCGGACGCACGGCCAGCATGCCGAGCCGATCACCTTCGGGTTCGCACTCGCGCAGTACGTGAACCGCTGGGGTTCCTCGATAGAACGGGTGAAAGAATCGAGTGTGAACCTCGTCGGCAAATTCTCCGGTGCCGTCGGCGCGTATAATGCGACCTCTTTGTTAATCGACGATCCCGAAGCGTTTGAACAGGAAGTGCTCGCTCTGCTTAACATCAAACCTGCACCAATATCCACCCAGATCGTGCCGCCGGAGCCGATGGCTGATTTCGTTCATGCAGTTATCAGCAGCTTCTCGGTCCTGGCGAATTTCTGCGACGATATGCGGCACCTTCAGCGCAGTGAACTCAGCGAGGTGATGGAGCGCGTGGCGGCGGAGCAGGTCGGCTCGTCAACGATGCCGCACAAGCGAAACCCGATCGGGTTCGAGAGCGTGAAGAGCCTCTGGAAGAAGTTCATGCCGCAAACCATAACCATGCACCTCGATCAGATCTCCGAACATCAACGCGACCTCACAAACTCGGCATCGCAGCGCTACATCCAGGAACTCCTCGTAGCGTTTGACTACTGCATACGCAAGCTAACGCAAATTTCCGAGCGGTTAGAAGTGGATCGCGAGCGGATGCAGGCGAACTTTTCGCGAGCAAGTGATAACATTATTGCCGAGCCACTGTATATTCTGCTCTCGTACTACGGGCATCCGGACGCGCACGAATACGTGCGTAAAAAGAGCTTCCAGGCTTATAAAGAGCATAAACCGTTGAAAGAACTTATCGAGGCGGACCCCGAAATAGCGGAGTATTTAGAACGATTTACGAGCGAGCAGCGTGAGTCGGTGTTCAACCCAGAGAAGTACACGGGCAAAGCGGCGGAGAAGGCGGAGGAGATCGCGAGTTACTGGGAGAAGAAATCAACTTAACTTCCATATAGGTGAGTCGATTACAAGAAGAGTGGTCATTTGGATTCTATGTAGTTTATAAACGTCTTTAAAACATCCTCTGAAAGTACTAAACGCCTATCAAAGCTTTCAACTAATCTTTCCGATACACTATCTTGAAAATATGCTCCGTAAACTCGCTTTCCTGTTAAATCCTTTATCGATTTTATTAAATCAACATAATCATCGTCTCCTCCTAAAAGAAGTGCAATTTCGTAATGATTTAGAAATGCTTTTGTTATCATATCGATTGCTAATAGGACATCGACACCTTTTTGGCGAGGTTTATTACCTTTAGTTTTTATCAATCGCCCAAGTTTAACCTCATAATTACTGTTATTTCTTATGTACTTGAAATACTCCTCTTGTTCGTCATACTTTGGATCTCTAGGCTCCACTATTGCATCATACCAATAAACTCTAATTAATTCCGGATGGATGAGCCGTTCCAGAATAAACCCATTAAGGCTGAGAGCTAATGAAGCAAAATTTATGTCATCGTGGCCGAATACCTTTTTAACTTCCGCTCTAAGGTACCCTCCATCTATGAATATCATTACAGGGCGATATGATGGAGTTGGACCCGTTGTGACAATATGCCCCATTTTGATTTTCCTCTAAATTCTGTCTTACCTTTCTTGTATAAATATTCATGTATCATTTATTTCGATTTTGATCAAGTATTCGAAAAACTTACCCTACACCCGCCACAGCGGCAGATAAAAGAGCAGAAACGCCAGTATCATCAACGCGATCGCTAAGAGTATCACTACTTTTACCGCGCCAAGATCCGAGCCAAAAATGATGGGGATCGGTCCGATCATAATGACGCCGCCGCCACGCACGCTGGGTTCTGGTTTCTCCATGCCTCCTGTCTTCCAGCTCTGATACGTTATGCTGAACACCCCAGCAAGGATGACCAGCATCCCTATGAACACGATCAGGAACCCTACAGTAATGAGTTTCATCGGCTGTTAGTGACTCTTTTTGTTATATCATTTGTCATCACGCGTTGTTAAATCTTTATTTTGCGATTGTCTCGCGCATTGTTCTAGGTGCACATCGACAGCCGAAGGTTATTACCGATAAAAAATGAAAGGTTTAATTGCCAGAGGAGGGGAGGTGGAACTCGTCGCCGGGAAGCGGTCATGGATGGGAGCGCATATGGAAGAGTACGATGGAGAAGATAGGGGTTTAAGTGTTGCGGCTTCTACGGTTATGTGCCTGCAGTGCGGTGTAAAGGTGCAAAATCGAATTGGTAATAATTTGAATGGAACAGGAGGTTGAAAAGAGAATGGAGATCTGTAAATTCCCGTATATAAACGAGACGGCGGGAAATGTCAGGAGGATCAACGAGGAAGCGGTCAGGAAACTGCTCGATAATTTACGGGAAGCAGATTGCCTCGTACTTGCCGCCGAGGGGCGATCTAAAGCCGCGCTTCGCATTGGCATCAGCCAGATTGACAAAGAAGTGAAATTCGTGGAGGATATTGATTTCCCGGGGCGGAATCTGCTGGAAGCCGCGCCGGTCTTGCAGAGCAGATATGAGAAAATCAGCCTGGTGATCAATACGAGCAGCGGAAGGACCACCACACCAACGGTAATCGCGGAGGATCTGGCAGGGTATATCGATACGCACGATGCGGCCCATAAGCAGTTTTCCATCGATGTCGTTACATCCAAACTGGACTCGGCAATCGGGCAATTAGGTGAGCGATACGGAACGATGCTGGAGCTCAGCGGCCCTAAAACTCGCACCAAAACTGCGGATTGGGTGCTTGAGCAGGGCATAATGAACGACGTCTACGAGCTGGGGAGTATGGTGCTGTTCCAGAAGCTCAAAGAGGCGATAAATGGAGGCCGTGACCATCAGTGGGTAATAGACGAGACAAACAAGGAGATGGAAGTGGTAGGCGAGATAATTAATCGGTACGTCGATTCCGAGGTCTACCAGAGCTTGGCGGAGAAAATGAGCACACGCGGTCATGTTACCGTTGGCGGTCGTGGCCCGGCGAAGAACGTGGCGGAGATGACGGTTATCCGGTTACAGCACGTGAAACGCGCAATGGGGGATCAAGCGTATTTATCAGGGGAATTAGCGCCCAAGCCCCGACGCGGCGACTGCCTCTTGCTCGTCTCCTGGAGTGGCGAGAACAAGCCGCTTTCCGCGTGGCAGCATAAGTATGAAAGCTCAGGAGCTGTCACTTTCTCGATCGTGGGCAATAAATCAACCCTTTCTAAAGCCACTGATAGCATTATCATTGAAAGCCCTTCAACTCAGTTTTATCTCCGTGCTGCCTTCCTGTTGAGCCCACTACCGCTGTTGCTGGTAGCGAACCTGGAGAAAGAGGGTTTTGGTCTGCCTCCTGAAATTATGAATTGGTATCACAGCTCAACCGAATAAATAAGTACGTACCGTACGCCAGCCACACCATTCACCCGCAGAGGTTCATCACGCCTCGCGCCGCGAGTATGCCCGTAGCCGCTGCGTTAACGATGTCTCGGGACAGTCCGGTACCGTCTCCCGCGGCAAAGAGCTTTTTCACCGTCGTCTCCATATTCCCATCCACTTTCGTCCGCATCGCGTAGAACTTTATCTCCGGCGCGTAGAGCAGCGTCGAATCCGACGCGACGCCTGGGATGATCTCATTCAGCTTCTCCAGCCCTTCTATAATGTCCATCGTGATTCGATGCGGCAGCGCCATGGAAATATCGCCGGGCGTTACATCCGTGAGTGTATTCCGCACTAAATTCCGCTTTATACTCGTCCATGAGGACCTTCTCCCGCGTCGTAAATCGCCCATTCGCTGTATTATCGGCTTTCCACCGCCGATCGTGGTCGCCAACTTCGCGATCGACCGTCCGTACCGTGTAGTATTTTCTACCGGTTCCGTCAGCCCGACTCGCACGAGGAACGCGAAATTAGTGTTCTCTGACTTCTTGGACTTCAACGAATGACCGTTTACACCGATAAAATCTACGTACTCCTCTTTAACCACGAAACCGTGCTCGTTGGTACAGAACGTCCGTGTGAAATCGTCGTACCGCTTTGTCCGTATATGGAACTTCGGGTCGTGGTTTATTCTCGTCACCGGATCCATGGTGATCGCCGGCACCTCTACCCGCACACCAACGTCAATATCCACGTATTCCGCGTCGATTCCATGCTTCTTGATGATTTTATCGACCCAGGTCGCACCCACTCGCCCGGGCGTTAAGAGCGTGCATCCGCCCTTTATTGTATCGCCGGCCTCGGTTATCACGCCCCGGCATACCTTTGCCCTTTTCTTTCCCCCGTCTTCTTCCGCTTCTATAAGCAGGTCAACGACGTGCGTATTGAGCATAAACTCGATGCCGTGCGCAACCAAATCGTCTTTAAACGCTTCTATCACTGCTTGCGTTTTGTCAGACCCGATATGCCTCTGATTGATCTCGATAAAACTCGCGCCGACCGAAGCGGCTCGCCTCTTCAGCTTCTCTATATCCTCCTCAGTACCGTTATAAAGCTCGTCCGGCATACCGTACTTGAGGAAGACCGCATCCACATCCCTCACGAGCTGCCATGCAGTTTCGTTATCGCAGAATTCGGCAAGGTTACCACCAACATCCGGTCGGAGATTGAGCGTGCCGTCGGAGAACGTTCCGGAACCGCCTACGCCGCACATGATGTTGCATTCCTTACAGTGCTGACAATAGCCGACCTCTTCCACAAAGCACCGTCTCTCCTTGACGTCCTTGCCCTTCTCGATGATCAAAACTCGTTTCTTCTGGCCTTCACGCCCTAGCCATCTATCTTTCAGCTCGTTCGCCGCGAATAAGCCTGCAGGGCCTGCTCCAACTATAATAACATCATAAAAATCCTCGTTCATCGTTCCGTGCGTGCAATCAACGGGCCGGGAGGGATTTGAACCCCCGACGGACAGGTTAAGAGCCTGCTGCTCTACCTTTCTGAGCTACCGGCCCATCTTTATATACGCACACCAGTACTTAAATTTACTCCAACTTGTAATAAGTATACTTTTAGCGCACGGTGAGAAGGAACGGGAAAATCACTCAGAAATCAAGCAAAGAGAGCTGCTTTTTCCTCCCATATTCACGTTCCTGTTCTAACTCGGACCCGTCGCCTCGCTCTCGCGTATCCACGCCTGTATCTGCCGTTAGCTGGATGGCACCGTATTTGCCGCCGCCACCGGGTAGTATCCGTATTTTCCCGCCTCTAAACGCGCGTATCGCTTCTACCACACGCTCCAGCGCGGTCGCGTTGAACTCGAAATGCGCGCCCTCAATGGAATCGAGCGGCGTGTCGATCAACACGGTGACTTCGGTGCCGAATTCCGCCAAGAGCGATTCCCAGATCTGCTGTACCGTTTTTGAACTCGGTGATTTCTGTACTGCTAACCCGACCACTTCAGCCAGCGGTATCAGATGCAGATACGGCGGACGATGCTCTGGATGCGTGCCATCGCAATTTGCAAGCTCGTTCACTCGGTCCCGCACCCCTTTCTTTATCAGACCGCCGCAATCGCATCGCCATCGTCTCGCAATGGCCTCGGCAAGCGAATAATGTGTATAGCAGCGGATACACGCGCTTTCGTTGTACTTGCCCTCCTGCGGTGGGAATCCGACGTTAAGCACGGATTTCCGTCCTCTTTCGCGTTGTATCGCCGCTTTCAACTCTAAAAAGCTCAGGTCCTCCATCTGGAATCGGTTAAACTCCCTCGCCAATCGGATCGGGTACGGCGAATGCGCATCCGAGTTCGTCAAGAACGTAAGATCGCGCAGCTCCTCTATGCGATCGGCATACGAAGAATCCGCGCTCAGCCCCAGCTCCACGAAGGAGAGATAGCCCGCCATATCGCTGTAGCAGTCCGTGAGCGAATCATGATACGCGTACAACGCGGTCCAGGGCGTGAAGGCATGACAGGGCCCTATAAGCGCTCCTGCATCACGTGCATGCTCTGCTATCTCCGCTCCGCTCAGTCGCAGCGACGGTCTGCCGTCAGAATCGATATCCGGCGAATACGGTCTAAACGATTCGTACAACTCCTCTGCCTTCGAGATCGCAGGCACGATGAGCAGATGGTGCACCCGCCTCAAATCCTCCACCTCCACGGTAAGCACGAACGCCGTAGTTACGGCCCCGCCGGTTTCGTCCACGGTGCCTGCGGGTTTAAAGAAAAAGACGCCGTCCTGCTCCTCAAGCTCCTGCACTTCCTGTAACCATTTCGGATGCAAGCAGTCGCCCGTACCGAGGAGCTGTATCCCTTTCCGCCGCGCTTCGGCAGCAAGAGTCGGCAAATCCATTCGGGGCGAAGTAGCAGCCGAGAAACGGGAATGGATATGTAAATCAGCGTTAATATTCATGTTCGTTCAATAGCGGGGGATGGATTCGAACCACCGATCTCCGGGTTATGAGCCCGACGGGATCTCCTAACTACCCTACCCCGCTCATGTAGGCGCTCTTGTTATAAGAAAAGAGGAGTTATAAATATAAATTTGCAATATCAGAAATTCGAGCATCAGGCGAACTCAAGAATGTTGCCAGTGTAAGCAAGGTTTTTATACCCCTAGTTTATATGAGGTTTCATGATGAAAATGGAAGATACGTTAGTGAAGGACGCGCATGTGCTTCTGCATCCTATACGGTTCAGGATTGTGGAGCTGCTGGCGGAGAAGCCACTACACATAAACGGGATAAGCAAGGCGATGGGCGAAGAAAGACGACTTGTTTCTTACCATCTGCTGACGCTGGAGGAGTATGGATTTGTGAACAGCAGGTACGAGATATCGGAAGCGCCGAAGTCGAAGGGGAAAGCGATACGGAAATACTGGGTGACCGACAAAGTAGACCAAGTGATTTCAGAGATTAAGAAGATCTGAGTCACGACAAAGGAAGGACTATCTTCCTATCACCTACTGATCTCTCCTCTTTACCCTTGTAGAGAGGTACGTATAGAGGCATGATCCTGTCAAATTATGCGAAAGGTGGGCACTCCTGCCTTTTCCTCTTTCTTTTTTTGTCCGTGTACCCGCTCGCTTGTGGTGCCTGGAAAAGTATAACGGAATTTTAACAAAAGCGGTTACATAACATAACTACGGTATATGAAGCCAGCAACATCATACGTCACCACCCGCAACTTAAACGTGGATACGTAATCGACGCGTTTTTGGAAGACAAGACGGCTAATGGTTACTGTATAACAAATCAGAAATTTAGATTGGAGATCGAGCAAATGTGCAGTATAATCGGCGTTTTTAACACTGAGAGATCGGTAGAGCTAGTGCTTAAGGGCTTAGAAGTACTGAAGGCTCGAGAAGATGCTGAGTTTGGGATTGGCACTGATAACGGCGAGTATTTTGCGACGGAGTTGCAGACTTTGGAACAGGGGGTAACACAGGAGAGTAACAATTGCATCGCGTGTTGCTCCTGTAAACCTGTTCGTTCGAGTAACCTGATAGAAGGCGGGTTTGTGGCAGATGCGGAGCTGTACAATGTGGACGAATTGAGAGCGAAATATCATGCTGCAGGCGAGAAGAGCCATGAAGTACTCCTGGGATTGTTAGAACGTTTCGTAGGTGCGCACGAATCGGAGCTGAAGGGAGATTATCCAGTTTTAAACGAGATAGACGGAGCGTATGCTTGGGCTTATTGGCTGCGTGAAGCCACGAATGGCGGGGTGTTATACCTGGCCCGTGACATGTTAGGATTGCGCCCGCTCTGGTTCGCGCATGTTGATGGCTTTGCATTTGCTTCGGAAAAGAGAGCTTTAGAAGCTATGGGCTATCCTCATGCGATCGAACTCGACCCGAGGATACTTTTACGATACCGCATCAAAGATGACCGGTTGCGGTTCCTGAAAAGAGATTCATTTTCCACGGTGCCGGAGCTAACGGAGGATAAGGATGAGCTAAAGGAAAAATTGCCCGCGTTACTGCGAGCGAGTATCCAGCGGAGATTACCACGCGGCGAGAAGGTGGGCGTGCTCTTCTCCGGTGGGTTGGATTCCACGCTTATCGCGTACCTCTGCAAGGAGTTGGATGCCGATTTCGTTTGCTATACGGTCGCAGTTGACGAGCCGGGCATGAAGGAAGCCGAGGATTTGCGCTATGCGACGCGTATTGCTGCTGATTTGGGGTTGCCAGTAGCACTGAAGAAAATCGGAGTTGACGATGTTGAGCGGTACCTTAAAGAGGTTGTTCCACTGATTGACGATACGGATGGCGTGAAGATAAGCGTGGCGGTGCCGTTGTATGCCGCGTGTGAGATGGCGAACGAGGACGGCATAAATACGGTTTTCAGTGGTCTCGGCACCGAAGAGCTCTTCGCGGGCTATGAGCGTCATAAACGCGTGAAAAAACGAGAGGCTGTGAACAAAGAATGCCTCACCGGTCTTTTGAGTATGCATGAGCGGGACCTGTACCGTGATTACATGGTGGCGAAGGCGCACGGGATCTCGTTGCGGGCACCGTTTTTGGCTCCGGACCTCGTGGCGTATGCGTTACGGATACCTGCGGCATATAAGCTAGCAGGCGATACGGATAAGGCGATTTTACGCGAGATAGCGTGCGATCTTGGTTTGAAGGACGTTGCGGGCAGGAAGAAGAGGGCGGTGCAATACGGCGCGAACGTGGTGAAGGGGATCGAGAAATTAGCGAAGCGGAACGGCTACCGGTACACGCGCGATTACCTGCGGACGTTTTATCCCGCACGGGATCTCAAGCTGGGCAGCCTGTTCAGCTCTGGTAAAGATAGTACGTTTGCACTCTGGCTCATGCGAAAGGCTGGCTATCCAGTGGACTGTTTAATCACCATAAAGAGCCGGAATCCTGAATCGTACATGTTCCACACGCCTGCGGTGGAGTTAGTGGAACTGCAAGCCGAAGCGATTGGCTTACCGCTCGTGCTGCAAGAAACTGCGGGCGAAAAGGAGAAGGAACTGGAGGATCTGCGAGCTGCGTTTCGAGAAGCAAAGGCGACATACGGCATAAAAGGTGTTATTACTGGCGCGTTATGGAGCACGTATCAAAAAGAACGCATCGATCGAATAGCCAGGGAAGAGGACCTCGCCGTGTTCTCTCCGCTGTGGCACAGCAATCAGGAAACGGAGATGCGGCTCGTCGTCTCTCATTTCGAACTGATGTTCACAGGTATCAGTGCGTACGGGCTGGACAAGAGCTGGCTTGGCCGGAGGATAATGATGCAAGACATCGACCGCTTAGTGGCATTGGACAAGAAGCTCGCGAGACGTGGCGACCAACTTTCTTCCCGGTTCGACGGGTTGAACATAGCAGGCGAAGGCGGTGAATTCGAATCGTTGGTGCTGGACGGGCCTCTGTTCAAGAAACGGCTGGTCGTTGAGGAGCGTGAGATCGTGGAGGCGGACGCGTATACCGCACGATTGGTCGTGAAGGCGGCGAAGTTGGTAGAAAAGCAGATTTACTGAGGATAGAGTAAACGAAAGTTGATTTGTATACGATGCGTTGACAGGATGCTCGTTCATACTCGTTCTGAAAAATTCTCAAATAGGCTAAAAGGCGAATTGAACTTTTTAAAATCGTGGGTTCTACTATATGTGAACCTAAGTAAACTAACCCCGGAGACAGAGCTATGGCTACGGACAAGAATGAAATATTGCTGAAGGTCAATCAGGTGTATCATCCGCCACGGCACGTTGTGGAGGCGGCGTTTATCAAACCTGACGAGTACGAGACGTTGTACAAGGAGTCAATAGAAGACCCGGAAGGATTCTGGGCACGGATCGCAGAGGACGAGTTGTACTGGTTCCAGAAGTGGGATTCGGTCCGTGACGGGGAGCACCCCTATTACCGCTGGTTTGTAAACGGGAAACTGAACATCACGTACAACTGTCTTGATCGACACGTGAACGCGGGCAAGCGGAACAAGCTTGCGTATATCTACACGAACGAAGAGGGTGAGGAAGTGAAAGTGACGTACGGCGAGCTCTTGGAGCTGGTCTGCCGGTTTGCCAACGGTTTGAAGTCGCTCGGCGTGAAGACAGGTGATCGCGTCTCGATCTACATGCCGCTCATCGTGGAGCAGGTGGTGGCGATGCTCGCGTGTGCACGCATTGGCGCTATCCATTCGGTCGTCTTCGGCGGGTTCAGTGCCTCGGCGCTGCGGATGCGGATCGAAGAGGCGCACGCGAAGGTAGTGATTACAGCGTCGTGGACGAAACGACGCGGTAAGAAGATCGATTTGAAGTCTTCCGTTGACGAAGCGGTCGAGGATTTACCGTTTGTCGAGAAGGTAATTGTGGTGCAGCGGGAAGGGAACGGTTACGAACTCGTGGAGAAGGAGATCGATTTCCACGAGTTGATACGAAGCCAGTCGCCATGCTGCGAGCCGGAAGTAATGGATGCCGAGGATCCATTGTTTATCCTTTATACGTCGGGCACGACGGGAACGCCGAAGGGCGTGCTCCATACAACCGGCGGGTATAACGTCTACACGCATTACACCACGAAGATCAATTTCGATTTGCACGAGAATGATATTTACTGGAGTACCGCAGATCCCGGTTGGATCACCGGCCATAGCTATCTGGTCTATGGCCCCTTGTCGGTCGGCGTGACTTCGGTGCTGGTGGAGGGCGCGCCTGACTATCCCGATCCAGGGCTCTGGTGGTCTATCATCGACCGGTACGGCGTGAATATCTTTTACACCGCGCCGACGGCGATACGCTCGTTCATGAAATACGGCGAGGAGTGGCCGGGGAAGTACGATCTCTCTTCTTTAAGGATACTGGGCAGCGTTGGCGAGCCATTGAACCCAGAAGCATGGCTCTGGTTCTATGAGTACATCGGGAACAAGAACTGCTCGATCGTCGATACCTGGTGGCAGACGGAGACCGGCGGGCATTTAATAACAACCATACCCTCGTATGCGGCGAAGCCGGGCAAGGCGGGCAAGCCGTTCTTCGGCGTCGTTGCCGACGTGGTAGACAAGCAAGGACAAGCAGTCGATCCCAATACCGTGGGGCATCTCGTTATCAAGGCGCCGTGGCCTTCCGGACTGAGAACCTGCTGGAACGCGCCGGAGCGCTACGAAGAGTACTGGAACACGATCGCACCGTACTATTTAGCGGGCGACCTTGCGACGAAAGACGAGGACGGCTATATCATGATCCTAGGGCGGTCGGACGATGTGCTTACGGTTTCGGGACACCGGATCGGCACCGCGGAAGTCGAAAGCGCGCTGGTCTCGCATCCTGCAGTTGCGGAGGCTGCGGTGATCGGGAAGCCGCACGAGCTCAAGGGCGAGAGCATCAAGGGGTTCCTCATCATTATACAAGGAGAGAATCATTCGGAGAATATGATAACAGATATCAAGCTCCACGTGCGCCGTGAGCTGGGCGCGCTGGCGGTGCCTGATGAATTGGAGATCGTGGAGTCGCTGCCGAAAACGCGAAGCGGGAAGATCATGCGGCGCGTGCTCAAGGCGCAAGAGCTCGGTATGGACATCGGGGATATTTCGACGTTGGAAGATTGAGACTCTAGAGCCGATAAGATCCTAGAAGCGGAAAGAGAATTAAGAGATGAAGTACAGATAGTTATTCATGTAGGACTATAGTTCATTACATTCACGAAAATGTAGATAGATTGCTTGAAAATATTTAGATAATTACAATCTATCTCAACCATCATCTTACATGGTATATGTTATATTCTATTAATCTTCCTTTGTATCTTCTTTTCTTCGTTCCCAGAGCATAGAATCTATTCGAACTATAAACAGCATTTTGTATCTGTTTTTTGGTTATTCTGTAGTTATAATGGTTAGCAATTTCCTTTAATCCAATTACAGTCCTAGGACCATGTCTTTTAATTATCTCCTCAACTATTTCAACAATTAGTTTATTGCTTCTAACTTCAGTAGGTTTAGTTTGCCTTTTTAGCCATTTAATTTGTGTAGTGGGATGAACATAAACTTCATCTTTTTGTATTCTTTTCTCTTCATACTTTGTTTCTTCATATTTTATCAGTCCTTTTTGCTCCCGCTTGTATTCTTTTTTCAAATCATTTAGAGCGAGAAGAGATTTTATTATTTTCACTATTAATCCAAAAATTATCGGGGGAATTCCTGTTATAAGCGTAGATATACCTTCTGCCCCTTCAAATATATCTAATAAACTTCTAAAAGTCGATACTTTATCCTCTTCACTGGGGGAATATTTTTTTGTTTCAAAATTTTTAATAACTGTGATATACTGCATAATTTTTTGTTTCTTTTCAAGTGGCGCATATTTGTATTGTATTTCTAAAAGTTCCCTTACTCTAACTATCTGCTTTCTGAGTTTAATAATTTTTAGTTGTTCTATCTCAGGAATTTTATCAATGTCAGAATCATTAAAAGCCTCACTTAGTGAACCCCTCCCTCTTTTGTATTTCACTATGTATTCATCTATTTTATCTATTTCATTAGGCTCTCTGACTAAAGATGAAAGGCGTATAATCTCCCTCTGCATATCCTTGATACTTTCTGCACATTCTTCAAGTTCTCGAAACTCCATACCTTCTAACAGTTTTCCAATGCTCTTAATATACGATTCATTAATTAATGGGAAATCCCTCCAAATCTGATCTAGATAAGTTCTTGCTTTGCTGACTTTATCCTTATTCTCTCCTGAAAATGATTTCTCAAATCTCTTTAAAACCGACAAATAAAAATTAACTATTTCCTTTTCTTCAGTATTGATAAGGCATTTTTCCGTGATAACTTCGCTTTCTTTATCTAAAAATTTAATAAGATTTATTATGAAAACTTCTGTTATAGTCTCTTTTCCGATTCCATAGCAAACATACTCTCCCTTTTGTGTTAACCTAGTTTTATCTCTTGTATCACTATAAAAAAATCTAAAGGAATCTTTGTATTGGTCGTAATCTATAACAAACTTTTCGTTATTAGCCAATTCTAATTTTAGTGCCTGTATCTTTGAATATTCATCAAAAAAATTTTTTATATTCACTTTGTATTGTCTGTCACCTTCAGTGCGATTTATAACAATATCCCCCGTTACGCTAGTTGTGAACTTCCCAAAAGAATCTGAAGTATGCAACTTTACCATTAAATCCCTATCTCTTTTCTCGAAGGATAATTTATCCATATAATCTATTAATTGATAGGGAAAATAAAAGAATATACCATATTTGGGTTGACTAAAAACTCTTCGGGACCTTCCCATTGTAACCTCATATACACGCGAAATGTTATATAAAATGAATTAAGCTGAGGTAACCAAAAATGAACACCAATGTCGAATACCTGAGTTTCTGTGGCCGGTGCGACACTATTTGATCACCTGCGGCGACCTCCAGAAACCGAACATCATCGCCGTCAGCTTCTGCATGCCCGTTTCGAAGAAGCCCCCGCTCATCGCCTGCGCCATCGGCTGAAGTGCATATTCCTGCACCTGCATGGTGCGGCACGAGCTAGAAACGAACGATACTAATATCTTTAACGGTGCTTATTTCTCTTACTACAAGCAGGTGCGACCATGACGAAAATAGGAATCATCATTTGCGGACGGTATCAAACGTGTGGCGGCGGTAAATGCCTCAGGGCGTTAAAAGAGCATGTGGGCGGTTTTGCAACGTATCCCAGGGAAGAAGAACTCGAGTTAGTTGGCTATTCATTCTGCGGTGGCTGTCCTGGCGGGAATATCGAATACGTGCCCGAAGAAATGATAAAAAACGGTGCTGAGGTTATCCATTTTGCGACTGGCATGGTTGTGGGCTATCCGCCCTGCCCGCGAATTAACCACTTTAAAACGTTCATCGAGCACGTGTACAAAACGCCCGTGGTCGTTGGTACCCATCCCGTACCCTTGAAGTACTACACGGCACATAAAAATCTCCCGTTTTGGACTGCAATGGATATGGAAAACATAGCGGGACCGCTCCTAAACGAGGACAGAGCGATCATGGCGTTGTACGATTAACGCCCGTTTTGTTGTCTTTCTAACTGAATTGCGGAAACCTCGGATCACCAACCCACGCGCCTTCGCTAAAACAGAGGTAACTTGAATGAAGACCGACGTCGAATATCTGGAGTATTTGTGGCCGATGCGGCACTATCTGATCACCTGCGGCGACCTCCAGAAACCGAACATCATCGCGGTCAGCTTCTGCATGCCGGTCTCAAAGGAGCCGCCACTCATCGCCTGCGCCATCGGTCGAGGCGCGTATTCCTGTGGGTTAATCGAACGCAGCAGGAATTTGTGGTGAATGTGCCGCCCAAAGCGCTGGAGCCGAAGGTCTATTATTGCGGCTACCACTCGGGCTCTGAGGTTGATAAATTCAAGGAAACAGGCTTAACGCCGCAGCTAGCACGGAAGGTACAAGCGCCGATTATCGCGGAGTGCGTCGCGTGGATGGAGTGTATGGTGCGACAGGAAATAGAGACGGGCGATAAAAATATCTTTGTCGGTGAAGTTATGGAGGCGTACGCAGATGAAGCGCTGGTGAAGGGCAAACGGAAAATAGAGTACGCACAGGGAGCGTTCCCCCGGAAGATCTATGGGACGCGGTTTGGCGAGTAGATATACCAATAAGACACAATGAATTCGAGGCAAAGAATAGCATGGATACGAAAAAGATCGTGAAGGACCAATTTGATAAGCAAGCCGAAAAATTCTCGAACTGGTCAATTACAAAGAACCTCGAATATCAACAACGATACTTCGAATTCTGTGGTATGGTACCAGAAGACACTCTTCTGGACGTGGCATGTGGCTCAGGAGAATTTTCAATCTTCTGTGCAAAAAGGATAAAGTATGTTTGTGGAGTAGACCTTTCTGAGAAGATGATTGAATTAGCCGAAGCTCAGGTAGTTGCGACTAAATTAAACAATATACACTTTACCTGTAACGACGTAGAAAACATACCAGTCGAAGACGATACATTTTCTATAGTCGTTTGCAAGTCTGCATTTCATCACTTTTTAAATTACGAGACTGTTTTCAGCGAAATGATTCGTGGTTGTAAAAGAGATGGCAGAATTAGCATACAGGATATCGTTTCGTATGACGATAACAGGGCAAACGATTTCTTCGAGAGGCTTGAAAAAGAGATAGATAAAAGCCATAATAAAGCATTGTCAAAGGAGCATCTTACCGATTTATTCCGCCGGAATAAAATTAAAATACTGAGAACTTATGAGCTGGAAATTGAATTGAATTTTAATGAATATGTTAATCATGCTATCCAGTCTAAAGCTAATTTAGAGAATATAAGCCATTTAGTGGATGGTGGCCTGAATGATCAAGACATCTCACCGTATTTCACTACAATAAATGACGAATTATTTTTTAAACGGAAGGTATTTTTAATTCTGGGGGAAAAATGACCAGTACTTCTCTCAATAAAGCTTATCTGGCTCATTCGTTCGCCCAAATCTGCTCCTTTCGATTGCAAACTTCAAATCTGCTCGACACGGTATGCGGACCGGCTTTAGAGGTGATGAAGAATGGGAAATAACGAAGCAAAGAGCCTCATTGGGTGCTGCGGAATATATTGTGGGTTATGTAGCAAGTACCAGTCAACCGCGAAAAGCAGATGCATCGGTTGCAAATTGGGCGAACAACATTCATGGTGCAGTATCTGGAACTGCTGTGTAAAAAAGCATGGCTTTGAGACTTGCATCGAATGTAAAGAAGTATTTCAGTGTAAAATCTTCTCGCGAAGGAAAGTTACGGAGTGGATCCCTGCTGCTAATAATTTACTCCGGATTAAAGAAGTTGGTTTAAAAAGGTGGTTAGAAGAACAAAGCGAAAGACAAGCATTGTTGGAAAGATTACTCCAGCATTATAATGAAGGGCGATCAATGAGTTTTTACTGTAAAGCCTGTGCAAGAATGCAGATTGCATTGATTAACGCGGCAATTAAAGAAGCAACGAAAAAACTTGCAAGTGAAAAAGTAGATAAAGCTGACATAAAATCCAAGGCAAATGTTGTAAAGAAGACAATCAGAGAATTGGCTTCAACATCTAATGTTGATCTGAGTTAACAATAGTGTTCCGAAGTCAACTCCGCGCCTTGTTTCGCAAGGCTCGCCTCTCGGGGGCTAACCGCGGATTACAGGGAATCAAAGTTTTTCCGAAATCGCCGTCAGCAACTTCTTTTATTCATCTTCCGTTATTATACCTGTGGACTGGTGAAGAGAGCATGAGAAAGCTACTAATCATCATCATTATCGGCATTTTCACGATAGCCGCTGTTGGCTGGGTTTCACAACATCAAAAAATACCGCCTCAGGATTCACCGATGCCAGAGCAACTTGATTGGGCAGAAACAGATCCGCTAGCCTTGCTTGAGATCCTCAAAAGCCGTCCAGACACCCCGCTCACGATTGCGAGTACGCCACCACCGGACTGGATAACGGAAGAACACGTTCGGCAGCTTATGCACGTGATCGATTCCGAAGAGCCTGCTGCACCGGTAGTTTCAGTACTCAGTTCCTATTATCCCTTCAATGAGTCATCTACGGTCGGAAACGAGGCAATGTTTCTCATCGAAGGATTTAGAAGAGGACGTTATCCCCCCGCTCTATGCTCAATTTACTATTTTGACGGTAATACGGACGAATTGAGAACGTGGTGGAGCAACCAAACGGGGTACTAAGGTGCGGCTGAGCAACCGCAGATAGATAACGCAGCGCATGCCCCTTTACTCATCATCGCAGGTATCTTTCTCTTAGCCCGGCCAGCTCACCTACTGGCAAGTTGTGATGGTGCTGCTCAGGATAATTCCACGATCGTCTGTATCGGAGTAACGCAGAGGATAAGCATAATCATGTGAAGACGCGTATAAGAGAAGCAGGTGGATGAACAGAAGGCGATCTCCGCTACCCTTACGATGCGAAGCGAAGCGAAGGAATCGGTCCCTAGCTATCCTCGGGTCAGGTGGTGCATGTAGATAATGCTAACCTATGAGAAGGCGCTGAAGAAGCTTGAAGAGCATAAGACTGAAATAAACTTGTACGGCGCGAAGCGAATAAGGCTCTTTGGCTCTCATATGCGAAATGAGCAAACTCCAGGGAGTGACCTCGACGTTTTGGTGGAGTTTGAACACGGAAAGAAAACGTTCGATAACTACATGGACCTGAAATTCTTCCTGGAAGAATTATTTGAAAGGGGGGAGCCTTAAATTGATCTTGTGGGAGCATTAAAAACGATGTCACAACAAAGCGGTCCAAAACTACTCTACATCAATAACCTGAGAACAGTGCTGATCACACTCATTGTCATGCTCCATATCGCCATTACGTACGGTGCAACTGGTTCTTGGTATTACTACGAACATACCGGGGACGTTATCTCTGCGGTTCTTCTCACGCTCTTCACTGCGGTTGTGCAGTCCTTTGTCTTAGGATTCTTCTTTATGATTTCCGGGTACCTCACGCCAGGATCGTATGCTCGAAAGGGACCGAGAACGTATTTGAAGGGCAGATTTATCCGGTTAGGCATTCCCCTCGTGGTCTATTTTTTCGGTATCAACCCACTCATAGTGTATACGCTCTACGTCAGGTCGATGGGTGACTCGGTGCGCCTCCAGGATTTCTTTGGGACAGGTCCGCTCTGGTTTGTTCAGGCGTTACTGATCTTTTGTGTTGGTTATACCTTATGGAAGGTATTAAGCCCAGAAAATGTGAGCGGATTAAAGCAACAGCCGCAAAGCAGTCAGATCCTCGTCTTCGTCCTTATGCTATCACTTGCTAATTTCCTCGTTCGAATATGGTGGCCGATTGGTGAGAGCTTTTCAAACCTCCAATTCGGCTTCTTCCCTGGCTATGTAAGCCTTTTTGTCATTGGCATTATAGCCTATGACAATAAGTGGTTTGATAATTTCTCTGATTCCGTTGGAATGAGATGGCTGAAGCTTGCAGTACCCGCTATTTTCCTATTTCCTGTGATTGGCGTAATGGGCGGTGCAGTCGAAGATGTAACTCCGTTCTTGGGCGGCATTCACTGGCAATCGTTAGCATATTCGCTGTGGGAAGCTTTTGTAGGCGCAGGTTTAATTGCTGGCCTCTTCGTTCTTTTTCGCAAAAGGTTTGATTCCCAGACGAGTTTTACCAGGACGCTATCGGACAACGCATATACCGTCTTCATAATTCATGCTCCAGTTATCGTGTTCGTTTCGTATGCACTGAGAGGACTCCCTATTTTTCCGCTGCTGAAATTCGCTTTAGTGTCGGTTTTAGGAGTGAGTCTTTGCTTCGTGATAAGTCATTGTATTGTACGCAGGATTCCCTATTCAGAGAAGGTTCTATAAGGTAATGACCGCAACATTCGCTCAGGCATCGTCTGCCTTCTAACAAGGGAGGCTAAAGCCCTACGTGCCTTTCGGGACACCGTTTTCTGCGATCGCAGCGCCACATTTATTAGTGCTTAGAATGTATCTAAATGGGAGTGAAAATGAGACGCACTCTGGAAACTACTAAAACTCCGAAAAAAGAGAGGCGGGACTATCTCAAAATAGCGGTTAAGGGCGTTTTTTCACTCTTATTCATTATCGCCTTCATTTTCCTCTTAGCTGGTAGATTAACGTACTGGCAGGGCTGGGTCTTCAGTATCGTCATGGTGCTGCTCGTTCTGATTCAGCTTATCGCGTTCGCCGATAAAACCGACCTTGCCCAGGAACGGTTCAAACCCGGACCAGGCACGAAGTGGTGGGACAAAGTATTCTGGGTATTGTATGCACCGCTATTCTTCGCTATCTTCATCATTGCATGTTTAGATGCCGGACGGTTTCTCTGGTCCCCCCACTTGCCGCTGGTGGTTTACGTAATCAGTTACATAGCATTCATCTTCTCGATTTACCTCTATTCCTGGGCGATGTGGGTAAACAAATGGTTCTCCAGCACGGTCCGCATCCAGACGGATCGAGCGCAGCAGGTGGTGCAGGACGGCCCGTACCGGTATGTCCGACATCCGGGCTACGTGGGCGGCATTCTCATGGCGATCAGCACCTCGTTGGTTCTGGGCTCGTTATGGGGGCTCATACCTGCGGTTTTTGTGGTTATACTGCTTATTATCCGCACCTACTTGGAAGACGTCACGTTACAAAAGGAATTGCCGGGCTATTTCAACTATACGAAAAAAGTACGGTATCGGCTTGTGCCTCGGATGTGGTAAGGTAAAAAGTGAAATAGAATATGCTCTTCGTTATATACTGAGACCATGCACTCCCAAAAACTAGAAATTGTTTACCGGAACCACCCGCTCCTGATCGACTATTTCATACTACGTCGTGCTGGAAACGACGCAGTAGTGTATCTCCACGGCTTGGGCTGCTCTAAGAACGATTTCTTAGAGGCCATAAATAGCCCCGAGCTGAAAGAGTACACGCTCGTCGGGTTCGATTTCCCCGGCTGCGGCAACTCCCCTTATCCTAGTGGTTTCCATCTCGAAATAGACGATCTGGTCGAGATCACGCACTTAGTACTATCGAAGCTGCAGATAGACGAGTTCGTCATTGTTGGCCACAGCATGGGCGGGCTCGTTGCTCTCTTGTACGCAGAGAGATATAAAGAGCACGTAAAAGGCTTCGTTAACGTAGAAGGTAATTTAGCGCCAGAAGACTGTTTCTTCTCCCGCGAGGTCACGCAGCATAGTTTCGATTATTTTACCACGGCCGCTCTTCCAGAGCTAAAGCGCCGCTTAACGCACTCACCGAACCGAGGATTCCGCAACTACGCGGAGACGTTAGGAAAAGCGTCTGAAAGAGCTTACTTTGATTACTCCCCTCCTTTAGTGGATTATTCTGATAGCGGTAGCTTGGTTCGACGGTTCATTGGACTACGAATGCCTAAACTGTTCGTCTACGGCTCTGAGAATCGCGGCTTGTCCTATTTGCCAACATTAAAAGAGGGCGGATGCGAAACGGTCGAAATACCTCGGAGCAATCATTTTCCCGGTTACGATAATCCGCACGCATTTTATCAGGCAATTGCCGCATTTTTGCAGACGAACGTCTCACGGTAAAAGAAGAACCAGAGACTGTAAAAAGGCTAATGGAAGGCTAACCTTTAACAGACCTCATATCAAATTTGTTTTAACTGTTAACGGTTAGTAAAGAGGAGGGATCTCCTTTGCGGCAAGATAAAAACTGGTATCAACAGCCGGTGGATCAGGTTTTTGACGCCTTACTCGCGAGCGCGCGGGGGCTCACGGTCAGTGAGGCAAAAACACGGCTTGAGCGCTATGGCTATAACGAATTGGTGTTCAAGAAACGGGGGCCGCTTGTCCGGTTCCTGATGCAGTTCCACAGCTCATTAATCTACGTGCTTATCATAGCCGCCATCGTTACCGCTTTTCTCAGCATTACGGGCGAAGGGGAGATGTGGATGGATACGGCAGTTATCCTGGCGGTCGTCCTTGCCAACGCCATAATCGGCTTCATTCAAGAGGGCAAAGCGGAAGCAGCGGCTGAAGCACTGGAGAAACTGATGACTCCTGAGTGCACCGTGCTCCGAGACGCTACGCAGGAGATTATCCCAGCACGGGAGTTGGTACCCGGTGACGTGGTTCTGCTGGACGAAGGCAAAAAGGTGCCCGCGGATTTGCGGCTGTTCTATATAAAGGACATGAGTGCAGATGAAGCGACACTCACTGGCGAGTCCGTGCCGGTAAGGAAGATGACCGAGCCGATTGCAAAGCCCAACTTAACACCCGCGGATCAGTACTGCATGGCGTTCAGCGGGACGTTCATCACCAACGGCTCGGGCAAGGGGGTGGTCGTCGCTACCGGCAAGCATGCCGAAATTGGCAGAATCGCGGAACTGGTGGAAGAGACAGAAGAGACCATCACACCGCTCATGCGAAAGATGGCGGATTTTACGCGATTGTTAATCATTGCGATCCTTGCCATTGCAGCGCTTAATTTCCTACTCGCAGTACGATTTGGCTTCCCTCCTGTGTATTCATTCCTTGCCTCGGTCTCGTTAGCGGTTGCCGCGATACCGGAAGGACTACCCGCGATACTCACCATTACCTTAGCGTTTGGCGCAATGACCATGGCACGGCGCAATGCGCTCATAAAGAAGTTACCGGCTGCAGAAACCCTCGGCGTCACGACGGTCATCTGCACTGATAAAACCGGCACGCTCACCAAGAACCAAATGACGGTATCGCGAATCTACAGCGGAGGCAGGGATTACATGGTGAGTGGTGTTGGCTATGAGCCCAAAGGAGAGTTCTTTCGGGGAGGGCTCACCATTAACCCTGAAAACGAGGGCGAAGCACTGACTGAAACCCTGAGAGGGGGTTATCTGTGCAACAACGCTGTGCTTGAAGAGTCTGAAGAAAGAAGGTACAGCATCGTTGGCGATCCTACAGAAGGGGCGCTCGTCGTTTCTGCACGTAAAGCGGGTATTTCCGACGACCGCGCCAAATTAGATGAGATACCGTTCTCTTCTGAGCAGCAGTACATGGCTACATTGCACGAGTGCCCGCGCGGGAATGCCATTTATGTGAAAGGCTCACCGGAGCGGGTTTTACAATTGTGCCAAAAACAACTGGTCAACGGACAGAGTGAACCGCTGCGCAGTGATGTAATCTTAGCAAAGGCGAGCGAGCTGGCGGGAGAGGCTTTGCGTGTTCTGGGTATGGCGTATAAGCTCGTACCCGCAGAAAAAAGGGAATTGAATCGCGAGGATTTGGAAGGGCTGACGTTCCTCGGGCTCCAGGGGATGATCGACCCGCCCAGAGAAGAAGTGATGGAGGCGGTAAAGAAATGCAAGCGTGCAGGCATCCGCGTCGTGATGATCACCGGTGACCATGCACAGACCGCGAAAGCGATTGCACAGCAGATAGGAATTGGCGAAGACGACGCGAGAGTGCTGATCGGGGAAGAGCTCTCACGAATGAGTGATGATGAGCTGTACGAGGTTGTGGATACCGTTTCGGTATATGCCCGGGCTGCTCCGGAACATAAGTTCAGAATAACCAAGCAGTTGCAGCGCAGGGGGCATATTACCGCTGTTACCGGCGATGGCGTAAACGACGCGCCCGCGCTCAAGGCTGCGGACATCGGGATCGCTATGGGGATAACGGGAACCGAGGTGAGCAAAGAAGCCTCAGATATTATTCTTACAGACGATAACTTCGCCAGCATCGTGGCCGCGGTAGAAGAAGGTCGATACGTCTACGATAACATCCGAAAAATCATTCTGTACACGCTGCCGACAAATGGCGGGCAAACGATGCTGGTCTTAGGCGCAATACTATTGGCACCATTTTTACCCATCTTCAATCCGCATTTAGGCGGAAGTCTTCCTATCGCACCCGTGCAGATCCTCTGGATAAACTTGCTCGACGCCGTTGCGCTCGCACTGCCGCTCATCAGAGAGCCGAAGGAGAAGGGACTGCTCGATAGACCGCCACGCAGCCCTGATGAACGTATAATCGATAGTCCGTTCTTCAAGAAAGTCGGAATAGTATCGCTGGCAATGGCACTCGCAGGGTTCTTTATGTACTATATCGCCACGCGAATATGCGCGGGCGATCCCGAGGTTCTGACAGAGGCACAAACGGCGGCATTCACTACCGTAATGCTGGTTCACATCTGCTACCTCTTCACCGCGCGGTCAATCACCGAGTCTGCGTTCAGGTTCAGTCCGTTCTCGAACAAATGGGTGCTCATCGGCGCGGCACTCACGCTCGGGCTCCAGCTCATTATAATCTACGCTCCGCCGTTTATTGGCATCAATCCGCTGAGAACTGCGCTCTTGCCGGCCGAATGCTGGCTTGTCATGGTTATACTCGCGATCCCGATATTCTTCATCATCGAGTTCGAGAAGTTTTTAACTAAGCGTCGAGAAGAGAGGAGAGCGGGGTTTAAAGCGTAGAGGCGCGGTATTAAAGCAGGTTTATAATTATGAAAGGCGTTTATTGATAAAAGGACTCTGAACGAAGTGAACGATGAGACGTGTAATCTGGTGGCTGATTGTCGGTACGAAAGGCGGCGTAAATCGTGCGCGGATAATACGGGCATTAAATGAACGACCCTATAACGCCAATCAGTTGTCAGAGGTCCTAGAATTGGATTACAAGACCGTACGACACCATCTCAAAGTCCTTCTGGATAACAAGATCATCACCGTAGCAGGTGATGGATACGGATCGGTGTATTTCTTATCATCAGGTATGGAGGAAGAGTATGAAGTCTTTAAGGAATATCTGGATAAAGTGTGGAATAAATAATATAAGCGCAAAAAAGAGAGAGGATAGAAGGTGATAAAGATGCCGGGACCTCAGCCTCTGCCAAGCATGTGGCTCATCAATCTCCAGGCGCTCATAACGCTCGGAAACGTTATCCTTTTGCTCTGTCTGCTCTTCATCTACGCGAAGAACTACGAGCAGATCAAGTCGAAATTCGCGCTGGGCTTGATCGCCTTTGTTATTCTTCTGATTGTGCAGGCATTCATCTCGAATCCGTTCGTCGCTTTTTTGTGGGGCTTTCGGCATCTCGACGCGCTGGGCCTCCTCAGGATAGTGTCTGAGTGGTTTGAATTTGCGGCATTGGCGATCCTCTTGTATATCAGCCTGAAACCCGAGTAGCTGAATTCTGAAAAGCGTTCAAAGCTCATCAAAAGGCTCCAAGCGAATTTGGGTACGATTTGGGTCGAATTTGGTAAAAAAGAAAGGCTTATGTGTAGCTCATTCTCTAACTATAGTCGTGGAGAGATTCTGAAAGAATCGGAGGTATAAGAGATGAGAATGATGAGAATAAGAACGAAAATAATTGCTGGTTTGCTGGTTCTGGCACTGATAGCAATCGCCACTGAGGTTGTTCTAGCTCTAGGAGATGTAGGTATGCAATCACCTGAGGGTAGGCAGCCACATGAAGGCAATCGATCTCCCGTAATAGCACCGCGGTGGCCTGAGGGGCAATGTGATGATATGAACCAGTTGACGGAGGAGGAGAGAGAAGAGATCCAACAGCAAATGCACGAGTTCATGCAGGAGCTACGTGAGCAGTACAGTGGCGATCTGACGGAAGAGGAGCGCGAAGCGATGGATCAAGAGCTGCAAACCTTCTGGGCGCAGATTTGCGATCAGTACAATATCTCGTGCCCCGACGGGTATCGCTATTGGGCTACGGAGGGCGTTGGTACCAATGACACCATCGGACCGGAGAGGCAAATGCCTGAGCGTAGACCTGTCGCAGGGGGAGATGGCGGGAATTTCAATGAAACCGCAAGGCAGGAACAGCAAAGGGATGAGAATGGGCCTGGACGTGTTGCCAAATGGCTCGGGAATATCAAAACGTTTTTCCAGAATTTGGTAGGCCTAAAGGCGTATTTGAGTTCAGTTGGGGTGATCGAGTTACAAATCGGGAGAGTATGAGTAACGAGGTTAAAAAAGAGGTGATGTAGCGAAATGGACCGTAAAGATGTAATAATTGCTGTACTTACCATCCTCTTGCTCGGCTCGACCTCGGCTTCGTGCCTCATTTATCAGCAGCAACATGGGATAGAAGATGTGCAGAGGGTCCTTGGAGTTTTCAGTAATCTTAATAGCGGAACCGCCGGCAACGAGGGTTCGTTCGCTTTTACAGGTGTGTCTCAAGGTGTCAGGAACGCTACGGCCAATATCGTTGCGGTACGAAGCGATACCAGCATGGGCGAGATAGGAAAGGTGCATGTGGAGATCAACGAAGGAACAGGGAATGTTCTGGTGAATACGAATCCGTTTACCGAGCCTGATACGCAATATTCCGTGCGAGAAGCAGTCGAAGTGGCTACCGACTTCACACAGGCGAGTATCGCGGATAAAGATATCGTTATCTCGTTTGAGATCAACGGCTCGCTGGTTGGGGGGCCGTCAGCCGGAGCAGCGACCACTGTCGCTATCATAGCAGCACTGGAAGGTGAAAGCGTACGACAGGACGTGGCAGTCACGGGCACGATCGAAGAAGGCGGCGTCATCGGGCAAGTAGGCAGTGTGTTTGAGAAGGCTATCGCAGCAGAGAATAATAACATGACGCTCTTTCTCGTGCCAGACGGTCAAGAAATGGTGGTCTATTACGAGCAACAAATCGAAGATCGAGGTAGATTTGACTTCAGGTTTAAGCGGGTCTATTACACGTCCAAAGAGATCGATCTCGGCGAGTATTTCCAGGGAGAGATGAACGTGAAGGAAGCCTCGACAATTGATGATGTGGTGTCGTACATGATCACCTGAGATTGCAACCCATGATAGACAAATACTTTTGTGCGATGCGGCAACAGGAGAGGGTTTTAAAACGCTCCGGTAGCTTTCTTTTTAGTTTACAACCTTACGTTGTGGCTCTACACAGCGTTGGCGTGGTAAGAGAGATTCAAACAACTTGGGTGAGATTTGGGTCTAATTTGGTAAAAGAGAAAGGCTTATGTATAGCTATTTCTAACCCTTGACCGGGAAGAACCATACGTGAAAAGTGATGCGAAGATGGAGCAGAAGATCGAGATGATTGAAGAAACCGATAAAGTAGAACCGCATCTCCCCAGATGTAGAGGGGCTCGTAGCACATACAGAGTTCGAACTTCGCTAGGGGGTAGGCTATGAGCCCCTCTGGACTAGATACGGTCATTCAGTTAGAGAATGTCTGGAAGATCCATCAGATGGGCAATGTTCAAGTGTCAGCGCTACGGGGTATTGATCTAGAAGTAGAGCGAGGCGAATTTTTAGCCATCGCGGGTGCGAGTGGGAGTGGCAAGAGCACGATGATGAACCTCATCGGTTGTCTAGATCTGCCAAGTAAGGGAACAATTCGGTTGGACGGTACCGATATCGCGAGTTTTCGCGAGTCGCAATTAGCGCAGATACGCGGCCAGAAAATCGGGTTCGTCTTCCAGCAGTTCAATCTGATTCCCACACTCACCGCTTTGGAGAATGTTATGCTCCCTCAGGAGTTCCAGGATGTTGAATCCGCACGGGCGAGAGAGAGAGCTCTCGAGCTGCTCGAGCTGGTGGGGTTGGGAGAACGAGTGCACCACCTGCCCTCTCAACTATCGGGCGGGCAGCAGCAACGTGTGGCGATCGCGAGAGCCTTGGCCGTTGACCCCGACATAATCCTCGCCGACGAGCCGACCGGGAATCTGGACAGCAAGACTGGCGAATTCATCATGAATTTGCTGAGCGAGGTACACGGGAACGATAGCAAAACGATTATTCTGGTGACGCACGATTTCTACCTGGTAAAGCGAGCGGAACGGGTTGTGTATCTCAAAGACGGCCAAATCGAGCGAGAAGAGCATAACCATAAGAACAACTAGGGTGAGATGAATAAAATGCTAATTTGTGATGATTGTGTTAATTATTTCTTGGGGTGTCCAGTAAGTAGCTATCCGATACGTTATGGCTTGTGTGAACTTTGCGGTAACAAAGCGCACTGCTACGATATGCACATCCAAAAAAACAAAACAAATGTGAGAAATAAAGTGCATACTACTGCTGATATAATACGAGAAACGATAAGGATGCTGTATTACCCTGATATCGATAAGAACGATGGATTGAAATTAGCGGACTATACAATAAGGAAAGTATCTGGCAGAACACCAGAAGAATTAGCTGAATTGGTGTTAAAAAAGGAGGTAAAAGATAAATGATAAGGAAGCTGTTATGTAGAAACAAAATGAAGAATGTACTGGCTATTTGTAGTATAGTGGCAGTGCTCGCGTGTCTTGTTGCTCCGGTAAGCGCGGGCACTGATGCGAGCATCGTTATAACAAACGTAAAGCCTACGGAATTCCTGCCCGGCGAGACGAAAACGCTGACGGTTACCCTTCAGAATGGGGGGTCCTACGATGCAAAGCACGTAACGCTTAATTTCGAGGACACTGAGTATATCTCGGTGGTTGGCTCGTCAAGCGTCTCGGCGCTCTCGCTCTCCGGGTGGAGTTCCAAAGACGTGACGATCACTGTTCATGTCGCAAAGGGCGCGCCAAGCGGGGCGTATGCCATTCCCGTCACCTGCACGTTTGATCAATACTATTCCGAGGGCAGTCAAACGGTTACCGAAACCATGCCCGAAGTCTCCTATTCGATCGTCCTCCAGGTGGCGCAGGGCGCGATCATCGATATCGCTGACATCGTCCCGTCAGAACTGAAGCCCGGTGAGCTGACAGAGCTGCAGTTTACCATCGCCAATATTGGCAATTATCCGTTGCAGGACATCGCCTTTTCGTGGAACGAAGCGGAAGGAGCAATTCTCCCTCTTTCTTCTGACAATACGAAACACATTAATCGTATCGATGTTGGTGAATCCGTTGAAGTAGCGTACACGGTCGTAGCCGATGTGAATGCCGATGCCGGGGTGTATCAATTAGATCTGACGATAAAGTTTGACGACGAAAGCGGCGGCTCGAGATCGCTGAACACGACCGCGGGCATCATCATAGGCGGGGGAACTGATTTTGACGTGACCTTCTCTGATAGTTCAGATAGCCAGACGTCGCTTTCTGTTGCGAACATCGGTAATAATCCCGCGTATTCCGTGACGGTGAAGATTCCTGAGCAGGAGCAGTTCGCGGTTCAGGGCAGCTCCGCCTCGATCGTCGGCAATCTCGATACAGGCGATTACACCATCGTCTCATTCGAGCTAACGTCCACACGTACTTCGTTCGGAGGACCTGCTGCTGCAGATCCCTCTCAACAACAAAGTGCCACTCAAAACAACGATCTTGACGTATTGATTGAATATACAGACGCAACGGGCACACGACAAACGGTTGAAAAAACCGTGGCGATTCCATCCACTAATTCGAGCTCAAATGCAGCTCAATTCCCTCCTGGTATGATGAGACAACAGCAGAGCATCTGGCAAAATACCACCTTAATTGGCGTTATTGCTCTCGTGATTCTCCTTATTGTTGGATTTATCTGCTACAAGAAAAGGCAATCGGTAACTGCGTTTTTAACCCGATTTTCACGAGCAAAGTGAAGAAAGAGTAAGTAACACGATGAAAGTGAGAAAATCCCTCAAGTTAGCCGTAAATATTCTGGTGCACAGCAAGCTGCGTAGCTGGCTGACGATTATCGGTATCGTCATCGGAATCGCTGCGGTGGTTGCGATCGTATCTATAGGGGAAGGCATGCAGCAGGGTGTCGAGAGCCGTCTTGGAGGGCTCGGTGCGGATGTTATTACCATCTCCCCTGGGGGAGGGCGTGCTTCTGCGGGGTTCCGTGGCCCTCCTGGTGAGCAGGGAAGCGCTGCAACCTCTGATGACGCCGAAGATTTAACCAAAAGAGACGTTCAAGTGCTTCAGTCTGTAGACGGTATTGAGTTGATTCAGGGCACCGTTTCAAGCAGCGGAGAAGTGTATTACCTCGGAGAAAAGGCAACCGTTTCTATTGAGGGTGTAGAACCGTTGGTCTGGAAAGAGATGACCACATCTGAACTGGAATCCGGGCGGTTCCTCGGCCCGTCAGACTATAATGCCGTTGTCGTTGGCAACAGCATAGCCGAAGATACGTTCAAACAGCCGTTAACGGTGAACCGCGTGATCACCATCGAGGGCAAAGCATTCAAGATCGTGGGCATTTTAGAAGAAAGTGGGAGTTTTGGTGGGAACGACCGTACGATAATCATGCCCATTGACGCTGCGCGAGATACCCTGGATGACATTGGCGAGGATGAGTTCGACTCTATCACGATCAAAGCAGCGAGTACTGCTGATATCGACCAGATTATGGAAGATGCCGAGCAGAAGTTACTGAACTATCGGCACCTTACGGAGGACACCGCGGATTTCAGAATAAGCTCAGAAAAATCCATGCAGGAGACCATGAGTGACGTCACAGAAACCATGTCCCTATTTTTAGAAGCGATTGCCGCAGTTTCTTTGCTGGTCGGATCCGTGGGTATTGCGAACACCATGTTTACGTCAGTGCTGGAGAAGACGAAGGAGATCGGGATCATGAAATCGATCGGAGCAAGGAACGGTGACATCATGATGATTTTCCTCTTAAATGCAGCAATCGTCGGGCTGGTCGGCGGGGTATTAGGGATCTGTCTTGGTACCGGCATTTCTTCATTACTGCCGCTCCTGGGTATGCGGATAATGGGAATGGGGGAAGAAGTGACGACGGTGATCACACCTATGCTTTTAATTTATGCGGTTCTTCTCGCCGTCGGCATTGGCATCGCAGCTGGTGTTATTCCGGCCTATCGCGCGTCAAGGCTCAAGCCGGTTGATGCATTGAGGTATGAGTGAAATGCATTTCAATACCGTGGTAGACGCACTCGTTGATGGTGCCTCCTCGTTGCTTGGCATTCACGGAGTTTCTGCTGGCGTCGGTAGAGGTAAGTCCGAGAAAATTTGGGTAAGATTTGGGTGGGATTTGGCTCTAATTAGGGTGAAAAGAAAAGCTTATGAGGGGTTATTTCCAATATATAGCCGTGGAAAAGCGTTAAAAATTTAGGAGGTGATATGACAAAATGAAAACAAAATTGATTGCAGGATTGGTGGTTCTGGCATTGGTGGCAACGGCCACTGGTGCGGTTCTCGCCCGGGACAATTCTGGCATGCAACCACCTGAAGGTGTGGAATCGCTCACGGGAGCACATCAGTGGTCCAGAGGTCCTGGGTGTATGAACCAATTGACGGAGGAGCAGAGAGAGGAAGTGCAGGAACAAATGCAGGAGTTCCGGCAGCAGTTAGCGGAGCAGTACGGTGTCGACATGACGGACGCGGAGCGAGAGGAAATGCGGGAGCAACTACAGGAAAAGCAACAGGAGCAGCATCAGGAAATGCAAGAGTTCAGACAGCAGTTAGCGGAGCAGTATGGTATCGACATGACGGACGAGGAGCGAGAGGAAGTGCAGGAACAAATGCAGGAGTTCCGGCAGCAGTTAGCGGAGCAGTATAACATCACCTGTCCCAGCGGCCCGCAATTTGTGGATGAAGATGGTGATGGTATCTGTGAAAACATGGGCCCGCACATGCGAGGGTTTCGAGGAGAGCCAGGATTCGGTGAATTTCCACCAACTCCTCCAGATGTAGCGGAACAGTGATAACGGAGATGGTATAGCCGCCATTATACACAAACCGTAGTAGTGAGTGGTGCGTGGTTCTTTTTCCACATCTTCCACGCACCCACTATTTTTTCAGTTTTGGTAAACGAACAAGGGGAAGAAGAAAGCAGGTCATGTTAGATTACGGGAATACCGTTTAAAACGGAAAGAGAAAAAAATAGAAGGTGATAAAAATGCCGATACCACTGCCGCAGCCTCAGCCAGACATGTGGCTCGTCAACCTCAAAGCGGTTACAACATTAGGGAACATTATACTCTTGTTGTGTTTACTTGTCATCTACGCGAGGAACTACGGGCAGATCAAATCGAAATTCGCGCTGGGCTTGATCGCTTTTGTTATTCTCCTGCTTGTGCAGGCGTTCACCTCGAATCCGTTCGTCCACGTGATGTGGGGCTTTCGCCATATAAATGCGTTGGGCTTGTTCACCATATTGCCTGATCTGTTTGAATTTGTGGCCTTGGCGATATTACTGTATATTAGCCTGAAGTCCTGAGTCGTTATGCGCTTCTCAGAGCGTAAAAACGACTGCATGGGATTCTAAATTGGATGAAGCGCTGGGTAGCGTGGGTACCGTTACGATAACCACCAAAGATTATGAAGGGATCGAAATAGGCGAAGGCACGCTAAGATAAGACCAGACCGAACGAAGGTGATTGCCGTGGCGACCATCGGGTGCAGCTCACAGTTCATCCGCCACAACAGAGCGTGGGGGCTCGATAGATTTCGGATTGCCCGCACAAAGAGATTCGGAACATAGCTTGTGCAGCGAAGGACCGAAAGGCCGCTTCCGAAGAAGCTCCAAATATCTTCGTTCTTGCCACGTGGGCTCAAAAAAAACCAATTATTTTATATACCCTTATCAAATAATATCTCGACAACTACCTAAAATAAAGAAAGGGGTGAAAGAAATGGAGATAAAGATGAAATACAGGTTTGCATTTACGCTCTGCGTGCTCTTGCTCCTCACGGGATTGAGTGTGGGGCTTGCAGGAGCGCAAGAAGCAGAAGCGGCAGCTACAGTGGGAATGACAGAAGGCGCATGGATCGCCTTAGCAACAGCAGCAACGATGGTGGGTTCCGCACTCGCTGCGGGTTGGGCAATAGTAGCTACCGGTGTTGCTGCTGCTGGCGCGACGGCGGAGAAGCCTGAGATATCCGGGCGAGTGCTTATTTTCGTAGCTCTCGCCGAGGCAATAGCTATCTATGGGCTTTTGATCGCATTCATGCTCTGGACGAAGATATAGATAGCCGCGCAGAGCGCTCAATGCGCCGTGTGAAGCAAAAAAAACAAAAAGTAAAGAAGACGTAAAATGCAACTTTGGGCAAAGTTGAAAGGAAAGCTAAAGGGCAATCTTTTTTTCCAAGCCCTTCCTTTTGCTTTTCTTATCGCGGTTCTCACGTTCCTCGGTTTATTCGGCGGGTTTACATTCGGTAAGCGATTCGAGGGCAGCGTAGCCAGCTTCGCGCTTGCTTTCGCCTTGTCCTTCCTCGGCTTCATCTTTGGACTGCTTATCTCTTATGCGCTCATGAAGCTGAAATACGAATGATTCCGTGCTGTTTCTTCGTTCTTGAAAATTATCACGGTAAATTGAGCCCTGCGGTATTAGGTGATTTTAGTGCGTTACGATCCGGTAGTTTAAAGCGGAAAGAGAAGAGCGGAGAGGCAATGGCACGAATAAGTTTGCTCGCGGATTTGGAGTGAATACAGGAGGCGATTATGGCCAAGCGAGATACGAATAAGCCTCTTATCGCGATATGTGTGGAAACCGGCTGTATCTACCTTGGCGTCCACAAGGTGATAACCGCGTTTAGGAGGATTGAAAGGCAGAGGCGGGAAGACAATATTAACGTGAGGGAGGCGGGCTGCCTGACATACAAGCTAAAGTAGAGCGAAGAGCAAGCGCATTAAATAATGGAACCTTCAATCAACCTAAAAATCTACGGGAGCTTTCCAATTATAAAAAAAAACTCTATCGCTATCTTGTAACTCGTCTAAAAACGACAGCTTACTAACTGAGTACTTGAATATCCTAAAGTTTGTGTGAAAAAAGCAGTGAGGGAAAAATATTGAAAATCTCAACTATCGAGTGTGGTTATTCTTCTTATAAACGAATATCGCATCCCAATCGGCAACCCTTCGAAAATCCTCAAAAGTCTCTTTTTCCCACCTTTGGAATGGTCCTCTATCGGGATCATGGACACATACCTCATCATTATTATAACCAACAATAACTACCATATGTGTTGGCTTGTTTTTAATACTAACCATTGGAACACAATTTGAAGATATCTTGCCAAGAATTTCGTCCAGAGGAACAATCCTCTCTTCTGCGCGGCCTTTTAACTCCATATACTCAGTTAAAATACGTTGGACTTCGACGGTGGCCCTATCTAATCTTTCTCCTCTCTTCTCTATCACCCTAGAAGTTCGAGAACCAATGCCGAAATCTGCAGTATAATATTCGGTTTGAAAACCTAGCTTATTTGCAGCCAATGCGATACCAATAGCTAGGGCTCCTCTTGTAAATCTCTCTCCAGCAAGTTCTTGAAT
This sequence comes from Methanomicrobia archaeon, assembly GCA_016930255.1. Taxonomy (NCBI): domain Archaea; kingdom Methanobacteriati; phylum Methanobacteriota; class Methanomicrobia; species Methanomicrobia archaeon. Next base: position 46,439 of record JAFGHB010000004.1, read on the forward strand.
TTGATTTTTCTCGTGATTTTCCCCGAAATAATCGAGTACCATTCTGAGAGAAGTATAGCCACAATCGTATTTTCCTGGTTGCTTATGGAAGGGTATCTCTAACTTCATAACAATTGATAAATGATAACAGGACTATTTATCAGTTACGGAGAAAAAGGAAAAATCGAGAAATGATCGTTGAGATCAAAAGTTCAGGATAAACACTCCTACAAGTTACGGGCTATTCGATATTTAAAGTATGATCGTGTCACCAGGATCTGTAATTAGTATTAAAACTTAGGTGTTGGACTTTAATTACCCTTCAATCTCCGTTATTATCTTCCCATCCACCGATACGTAGAAGCGATAATCACCTTTTGCCTGTTCCATTGTCACGTAGACCTCTTGCCCCTGTTTAATGATCGTCCCGAAGGTGCTTGGTAACACGGGGTACACGTACTCTGCCTTGTTAATCTGCGGCTTTAAATCAGCTCTCACTTCAAACTCAGTATCGTACGTGCGGTGAACTTCAATCTCGTCACCGTCGATTGCACGCAGGAAGAAGATCACTGCACAGGTTCGAGCCCATCGTGGTATCTTACCGATACCTAAGAAGTCGGGGACTATTGCCTTGGAAATTACGAATTCGTCTATTTCCTCGCCACTCTTCATCTCCGGGATGGTAAACACTCGCGGCGCTATCGACTGTTGCTGCTGGTCAAAATAATAGTATCCAAAGAGCTCGCCACCGGGGAAGCCTTCGTCCGATAGATTGCGTAGCAAAAAGGTATGGAGAATAGAATTCCCCGCAATAAACGAAGGTTTGGAAAGGTAGATCTCGAAATAGTTCTCGTAGACGCTTAAGAAGTCTTCATCAAACGACCGGATCTTTGGTACGAAGCCTAGTTTGTGCATGGTATCTTAGCTTGGTACCCCTTTATATAAGCCTTACGATATCCGAAATTACATTGAATAAACACGCCATTTCACGTTAAAGAATCAGCTAAAAAGCTAAAAAAATTGCGCGTAAAGCTATCGAAAAATGTAAAAAATATTACAAGAAATAGCAGTTTATTTTTCGTTAACTAATGCGTGAAATAGGCAACTACTTCCATTTTCGGTTCGTTAACAGAATCGATCCTGACGAAGCCGTACCGTTCGAACTGAACCACATTCCCGAGTTCCGTGGCAATTAACGGCTCGCCGATACCTTCCTCCGCTACTCCGTCAGGCCTCTTCACCCTGACGCTTATGCCGTCCGCAGGTGCCCACTGGATAACGGGCATGTCTGTCGTCGGTTCGGTAGCTCTATCTATAACCATTGCCACTAAGGGCTCGGTGCTCTCGATCTCTACCGTGCAGAGATACTTCAATCTCACTTTTTTTCCCGGCGCCAGTCTCGCGGAATCAGTATCACTGAGGTAAACGGTATTGCCAGTTTGTATCTCTCGATACCCCTCACGTGAAGGATGCTTTAGTGCGTGCGCCACAAGCGAATCCACCCCTTCCAATCGCAGTGCCACGGGATTCCGCACGAAGAAGTATCTATTCGATACGTCATCCACCAGCTTTCGGTTCTCTGCATATAAATTCTTCATGCTCACCGCGATATCGTTCCGCGTGACACCCATAGAAACGAAGAACTTGCGAATCGCTTCCGGTTGAAATCCTCTTCTGCGCAGTGCTCTGAGCGTTGGCAGTTGCGGGTCGTCCCAGCCTTCGTAGTCGCCGCGTTCTATCGCTTTTCCGAGCTCGGACGTGCTGAATTTGCCGAATTCGTGTATCTTTATCTTGCCCCAGAGCATCGTCCGGGGATATTCCCAGCCGAAATAGTCGTATAAGAACCGCTGTCGCTTCTCCGATTTCATGAGGTCCTTGCCCCGTATGATGTGCGTCAGACCGAGCAGGTGATCCTCGATGGCCGACTCGAAATCCAGCATTGGCCATACCACGTATCGCCCGCCGACTCGCGGGTGATCGCGTTTGAGCACTCGGAATGCGACCCAATCGCGCAACGCGGGATCAGGACTGGCAATATCCGTTTTTATCCGCAGCACTGCCTCTTTCTCTTCGTACACGCCGTTGAGCATCTTCTCCCAGTTCTCCATCGTTTCTTCTCTGCTCGCGGTCCTGTGGGGGCAGGGCTGCATATTGTCTTTATACAGCTTAAACGTCTCCGCAGGGCAGAAGCAGACATACGCCGCCCCTTTCCGGATCAGCTCCTCCACATACGTATAATACAAATCTATACGTTCCGATGCCACGACTATTTCATCCGGTTCAGCATCTAACCATGCGCAGTCCTCTAGATACCAGCTATACGCTTCTAATAACGGCCGTTTCACTACTGGATCCGTATCATCAAATCGCAGAATGAATGTTCCATTATAGCGCTGGGCGTACTCCGAATTGATAATAATGCCACGAGCGCTGCCAAGCGTCGCCGCGCCATTGGGATTGGGCGCGAACCGCATCACCACATTCTCCCCCTCTGCCAGCGGCAGTTCAGGCAAGCCAGTTTCAGTACGTCTTGGTTCTGTTGCCGCTGCAGCTAGCTCATCTAATAACTCCGGCGCGATTGTAGCCAGTTCGTCCGCGCGCTCGTCCTTACTCAGCGAGTCTATACGCGCGATCTCCTCGTTCACTACTATCGAGAGACTCTTAGCGTCTTTTCGTAACTCGGGCTGTTCTGAGAGCATGCGCTTCAGCACCACATCCTTCTTCGGCGATTTACCGTATTTCACTGCGTTCTGTAACGCGTATTTCCGTATCTGTGCCCTTAACTCTTCCATCCTTCTTTGTTGATTTCCTTCGCTATACGTTTAAAAGGGATAAGTCAAGTAAAAACTTCTTTTTTTCTCCACGCGGCTCGCTTTTTAAAACGATACGCGCCGCAAACTCTTAGATTTTATCCTCAAGGTTATTTGTATCAAAATATTTTTATTAACTCCCTATCAACTTCCATAAGAGCAATATGATATGCTCTCTTACGCTTAACGGTAGATGAAGGGAGAAGGCACGAGCGGTGCGGCGATGCGAGGCAAAAAGCGTGAAACCGGTAAAAATGAGTGATGGCATCGCCTTTTCCCGGACTGCTACGGGATGGCGGAACGGGGAGTAAAACTACCATGAAAAACGGCAGTATTAGTCGTGCGCTGATGAAGGGCAGTGTTGTTTGTATGGCACTGTCAGCAGTGATATTGACGCTTTCGACTCCTGCAAACGCGGATTACACGGCTGATCACCCGTTAACGACCTACGCGCATGATACGATCTACGGAGATCTGATCTATACGATCGGAGATAGCGACTATATGGGTGAACTATCTCCCGGGGATATCTACACGGTCTCCTTCGATCTTGACATTCCAGACGGTGCGACGGTAAAGATAGCGCGATTGTATGCTTACTGGACCTGGAGCCACGCAGGAGAAGAGGGTGTATATCCTGATATGGACGTTACATTCGATGGAGCGGAAGCAAAGTTGGATAGGGAATACCCAGATAGAAAAGGCTCTGGCGATTATGACTACCCCAGCGGCACGTATTGCTATGATGTTACCGATCAGGTATGGGGAAGTAGCGTGTATATCACAACGGCTGAGAATAGTGCGACGGAATCGAAGACATTTTCGATGGTTGCACTCGCGCTGTTGGTGATCTACGAAGATGCGAGCGGGAAGAAGCGAGAATATTGGCTAAATGAGGGCTGTGACATACTGAATATGAAGATAATCGAGCATGCTGAAGATGCGATTACGACCGCCAGGTTTGGTGGGGTAATCGAGAGCGAGGAACTACAAAGTGCGAACTTAGTGACGATCGTTCCCAGCGGCGATAGGGGTGAAAACACACTTCTGTTTAATGCGGGGATCTGGGATAGCGTTTATACCGGGGATCCGTATGATGATCTTGCCATTGATACACGGGACGTCACCGAGTATGTGGTAGCGAAAGATAATATAGCGAAGATCGAAGATGATGGAGACTATTTGGTTCCAAGCGGCGCGTTTTTGGTTGTGACGTATAAAGAGGAAGAAGATGAGCCCAGTCCTGTTGTTACACCTATCCCAACCGCCTCGCCAACGCCTGCTGCGTCTGCTACCGCTACACCATCGCCCATAGTTGCAACGCCTGCACCCACGTTCTCCCCAACACCTTCTCCCCCTACGCCCACTCCGTCCGGCTTTGAAGTCGGCTTTACAGTTGCGGGTTTCCTTATTTTGACCCTGTATCACATGAGGAGGAAAAATGAGAGCTAATAGAACGCTATTTCTCATCACGTTCCTCTGTGTAATTCCGATCTTATTTCTGATTTCCACGGCATCAGCATCATCGTTAAGTCGAACCTATACGAAGGTCGGTGGGGATATAACCTGCGATACGGCTAGCGAAATATCGATAAAAGATGAAGTGAATGCAGGCAATCCGATATTTGTCGTTTACAAAGGCGAAACAATAGGATTCCTGAATAGCACGGGCGAACTGAGTGGAATACGAATAGACGGGAAATTCACTGCTGCCGGGTCCCCTTCTTCAAGCAACTTCAAAACCTCCTTTATTTCCGCAGAGTGGGATACAGAAGGCAAGTATGAGGGCTATTATCGATTCTCAGACGATGCGAACGGTAATGGAGACTATTTTGAAGCTGAAACGGACAATCAAGGCTGGCTCTCGCTTGATACGCATACCTTCAGATTGAATTTGTATCCCGCAGATAAGACGTATGCAGAGGGCTCCTTGAATCTCACGATCGAATCAAACAACAAAGAAGCGGGTTTTATGCAGTTCAGCATCGAATCTGGCGGGCATTCGATACGAGACGTTCACGGGCACGACATTTATGACATTCCGATCGAGTATAGAGCGGAGACAAAATTTTATAACGTCTCTGAGGATATTTGGGGCATTTCCATCTCAGCAGAGGGTGGAATCGTGCTGGCGATGTCAGATTTGGACGTGGTGGAGGGGAGATACACCATTGTGCTGAAGGACTTTGCCACCGAGGTTGAGAAGAAGATCAATTTCGAGATAGAACCGCGAGAGATCGAACTAGATGTAACTGATGAGATCGCAAAGGGCGAGCGAGCGGAGATAGTTGTAGAGAGTGCATTTTCATACAAGGAAGCGAGATTATTGATCGATTCGCTGGAAAGCCAGAATGCAACGTTAGATGCAGAAGGCGAGAAGTTATTCCTGTGGGATACAGCAACTGCTTCACACGGAAGGCACGAGCTGCGGATACAGGTAGATGTAGACGGCGATGGTAGATTCGGGGGCTACGAGGACGAAGAGGCATCGTGCTCTATCGAAGTCCTCAAGGGTGACGTCACGGTGACAGCACCGGATGAAGTGATACTAGGCGATCCAGTTGTGATAGAAGGGACGTCCACCTATGGCGACTCCACAGTGATAGTAATCGCCGATAAATACGTGGACAAGGCAAGAATCTACAGAAACAAGTTCACATACGAATATGAAACCGTGGGCGAGCTGGAAGGGCCGAAGAAGGTCGAGGTGTTCATCGATGCTTCTGTTGAATTCAGTATCGGCGAGGAAGTCTCGGAGGATTGGAAGCGAAGAAATAAGGCAGACGCGGATACAGAGTTTGCTCTGATCGAGTCACAGGAGCTCACCCTGAATGTGCAACCGATAACGGCAAAAGGAGACGATGTTTGGATAAATGGAACCGCAGCAGGTGTAGATAAGGTATACCTGCTGGTATTGAACCACGAGGGGGGAGTCATAGTTCCGTATGGCACGGAAGCGACGGCTACACCGGTAGATGGAGAGGAAGGGATCTGGGATGAGAAGCTGCTAGAACCTGATATCGGCACGTATACGGCCCTTGTACTCCATAAGGGGCGGGATGGTGTAACGGATGCAATATACGATGGCTGGTGGGAGATAGGCGATGAATCGAAGACCCGGGACCAGCGGATTGCGATACTCGAGGATCGGATAAAGGGCGCGGGTAGTGATGATCTTTTTGTGAAGAAGGACTTTAAAGTTGTCAATCCTGAGGTCACACTTGAGCTGGAAGATGTCGCTCTTGGTGAGAATCTAACGATTGTTGCACGCACAAACGTAAACGAAGGCGTTACTGCATGGCTGAGTGTGGGTGAAGAAGGCTCGAATAAAGAGCGGGAGATGAAGACGGCTAAAGTGGAGAACGGGACGATAACGGCAGAATTTGATACCACTGCACTATCTGTGGGGCGCTGGGAGGTCTGTGTGGACATTCTGGATCGATGTTCGGATATCGGGCTCGTGAATATAACAGCTGAAACCACCGCACCTGCATCGACAGCGATATCAAATGCAACGGCTACGCCTTCGCCTTCGCTTACTCCGACTCCAACAATGTCCATACCAGAAGAGAGTTCAGGAGCGCCAATACCGGGTTTTGACTGTCTCGTCTCGTTATTAGCGCTGCTCATTACGGTGGCAGCGTATGTGATAAGGGCGAAAGCGAAAAAGTCCTCGTGATTTCAGGTAAACGTAAGAAGTCAGCTAACACTTCAAGGCTCCAAAAATCGCTTTTTGTTTCATCGCTATCCTGAACGAATGCGATAAGAGCTTCTTCTAATCTCATGATTCACTTCTTCCGCTTCATCAGCAGTCATCCGGAGTGTCCTTAGCTCTTCTCTCCTTCCGGGTTAAGTTCCTACACGTTTAAAAGGAGTGTGTTGAAGAAAAAACTTCCCGATCCTTTCTTGTGAATTTTGGTAATTTTTTCGAACTGATGTAATATAAAAGAAATAGGATTTATTAATATTAAACAACAAACTTCGGTAGTGTGGCAACCCGGGATGGAGGTACAGCGAGCGTGGAAGATAAAACGGCAATCTTGATCGGGATGATAGTGGTCAGTATCGTGTTATTAGTACAGGTAGCAGGTGCGATCTATTCGTTTGACGGCGTGCCGTACCCGGACAAGCTCGATGAAGTAGCTCATGGCACATTGAAAGGTGGCGTCTATGTGGGTGAGAGTCGTGGGCTCGGCTTCACGCCGTATGAGCAGACTTTTGAACTGCCTGACGGGGTTACGGTTAAGTGGGCGCGGCTATATGTTGGCGTCTGGGGAGGTACTGAGCGCTATGAGGGCTGGGTGCAGACGACGTTTAACGGGGATGACCTTGGCAAAACGTTCTTGAAAGGCATCAATGACGATAACTCCCATGTATATTGCTCCAGTCATGGTGGCTACTGGGTCTATTACGATGTCACGGACAAGGTTATACCGGGCCTCAATACGGGAATCGCAGAGACGAGCCGAGGTGAAAAGGGCAGTAAACTGGATGGCCGCGTCTACGGCATCATCCTCGCCGCCGTTTATGAGGCTGATAACGGGCTGGAAACCTCGTACTGGGTCTGTGATGGCAACCCAAGCCTGCACGGGATGGGCTGGGCTGGCACCACCCCCTCGATCAATGATCTCGTATCCGTGGACTTCCGCAGTGAGATTGACCCCGCGAATATTAACGCTGCGCATCTCACCGTGACGTATCTTGCTGGCAATATCAAAGAACCCGATTATCTGGAGTTCAACGGTCATGAGATAGGCGGGAATGACGTGGCCAACAACGAAGACGACGAGACCTATGGGATTGATCTCAAGAGCTTCGACGTGACGCAGTATACTCAGGCTGAAAATCGGCTCCGCTTCCTCAGAGGTAAAGACGTCAACGGGGACGGCATTATAGACGCAGATGACGAGGGTAACCTGGAGGGAGAGTATTACCTGCATCCTGTTCTCGCGGTTCTTGCTGTGGAACATAAAACCCCTGAAAAGACTGCTCCCGATTTTACTGTCCAACTCGACTTCGGAAACCTGACCGAAGGCGCGAATACGCTTCGTGCGGTGGTGAGCAATGACGGGCGCCTGTACGAGGACGACGTACGATTAAGCGTGTTCGTTGACGATTCTGAGATCTATGCTGATGCTGTTCGTATGGATGCCAGTGGCATCAAAAAGACGACCATTCCATGGAACGCCCTATATGGATCGCACACAATCAGAGCGGAAGTTGACGCAGAGAACGCGGTGCAGGAATTGAACGAAAACAACAACATCTTCAGTTCTGATGTTCATATCGGTGGCAGCCCTGATGTGTCTGTACGGATTCTGACGCCCGTGCGTGAGCAGAACGGCGCGACAACGGCAAGCGGTATTGTAACAGCGTGCTCTGGGTTAATCGGTGTTCTCCTCTTACTTTTTGCTCTATTATATTGCAGACGGGATACGAGAAGACTTCACGAGGTTCTCGTAATCCTTGCCGTTCTCAGCGTAGCGTTAGTGACCTGCGGCTGCGTGGATGAGCAATCCGGAGGAAAAAATCCCATTGGTGGTAGTATGCTCAAGTATTCGGTTCCTGTTGAACTCACCAATGAGGGAGAGCTGCCCGCAGCGGACTTTGAACTCGCGCTCTACATAGACGATGAGAAGAGCGCGCTTACCACGATAGAGCGATTAGAAGGCGGTACTTCGTTCACAGCGGATTTTTCCATCGTGGTGACGGAAGGAACGCACACCTTAAAAGCAGTCGCAGATGAGAGGAATGGGCTACAAGAAACCAGGAGGGGTAACAACGTCGACGAAATTACCTTCGATTTTTAGTGGCCTCGTGCTCGCACTCAGCATCTTTGCTGTCCTGGCCGTCACTATCATGCCCGTCGTGGGCTCGTATGCGGGAGACAAACCGCTGAGCACGGTTGCGCACGATGAAGTTCGTGGCACTGTCGTATTCACTCTTGGCGATAGCACCTACAGCGGACAGATATCGTGTAATGATTCGTACACCGTCAATTTTGATACCTCTACGGTAACGGCAAAAGACGTAAAACTCGCGCGACTGTACGTCTACTGGGTTTGGAGCCAGAAAGATAACGTCGGCGTGTATCCTACACTGGAGGTATCTGAAGGAACGGAAGTTTTGAATCCGCTCATAACCTATACGGATACGAAAGGCTTTGTCGGGAAATATGATTACTTCTCCGGTGTTACGGTCTACGATTGCACGGTAACGCTGCCCATGAATTCAGATTCCTATTCGGTTACCGTGAAGAACATGGATGCGAACGGAAGCACGTTCAGTGTGCAAGGAATCGGTCTGCTGGTCGTAACCGAGTGCTCAGAAGGCGATCAAGATTGCCCGTTCATCGAATACTGGATCAACGAGGGCTGCGACATGATCTATGCAGAATACGGAATCACCCCAGAGATGGCCATCAGCACGAGTTATTTCAATGGAGCTGTGGACGTGGAAAATGTAGAGAAGGCGTATTTAATCTCGGTGGTTCCCTCAGGCGGTTACGTATCTGGCGGAGAGAAGGCGCATAATTCGCTTTACTTTAACGAAGAGCGCGGATGGCTCGAGGAGCTTCCCTTCCTGAAGCAACTGCTCCGATTATTGTTCGGCCTTGGCGGCGGGGTCTGGAATGACGTGTATATTGCCGATAGCATGGTTCAGATCGGAGTTGATCAGCGTGATGTGACCAATCATCTGAAAGCCTCGAACAATTTCGCCGCGATTCAGGACAATCACGATTATATGATGGTGACCAACGCGGTGCTGGTGGTGGAGAAGAGCGGGGACGGAAGGAAATGACCGTTGAGACCCGGGGGTTAACGAAACATTATCGTATGGGCGACGAGAACGTAGTGGCGTTAGACGGTGTGGATTTGAAAGTAGAAGACGGCGAGTTTATTTCTATTGTGGGCCCTTCAGGCTCCGGGAAATCAACGTTTTTACATGTCGTCGGATGCCTGGACGCGCCGACGGCGGGTGAGGTGCATTTTAATGGCGCGCGGGTGGATTACAACAATAAACAGTCTCTGGTGCTGTTACGGCGACAGTTTATCGGGTTCGTCTTTCAAACCTTCAATCTGATACCGGCGTTGAATGCGGTCGAGAATATCGAGTACCCGCTCTATTTCACGAAGGATAATAAGAAGAAGAGTAAAAGCGAACGGAGAGAGCGTGCGAGGAACCTCTTGTCCCTAGTAGGTCTTGAGAACCGTGCAGAGCACCTCCCTTCCGAACTTTCCGGCGGTGAACTGCAGCGGGTAGCGATCGCACGTGCCCTTGCCAACGATCCGAAGCTTATACTGGCCGACGAGCCCACCGGCAACCTCGACTCGAAGACCGGGCAGAGCATATTGGATTTACTCAAGCGGTTAAGCACCGAAGATGAGAAGACGATTATCATGGTAACGCACGATCTAGCATCGGCGAAGCGGATGAGCATCGTAATCGGAATATTGGATGGGAGACTTCAGCGGCTATGATGGAATTATTCTCATTAGCAGCTCGGCAGTTAACGCGGAAGAAACTGCGTGTATTCCTCATCGTGCTGGGAATTGCCATCGGGGTCGCGGCGGTAATTGGCGTCACTTCTCTGGGCGAAGGAATCCGTGTTCAGGCGGTTGAGCAGATCAAGGCCTCATACGATCTCACGACGATCGAGGTTTCCGCAGGCGTCTCAGAAGAGAGCGTAACTCTGATTACCAATTCGAAAGTCTCTGCGATCGAATCGACTGCTCACGTTGCATTTGTCGCCCCGTATGTCGAGGACTCGTACGTCACGCGGAATAATACGTATCTCGCAGTAAAAGGGATCTCGCCGGACTATCTACAGATCCGTGGCCACAGCTTGCAATTGGAGCAGGGAACGTGGTTTGATGAAACTGCTGAGGGTACACCTCTGCCGGTTGTGCTGGGCTACGATGTCGCCAAGCGTTTAGCGTTGATCGAGGGCTTAGAGCTGGGTGACGAGTTTACAGTGAAGCTCAGACTGTACGGCGAGGAAGGGCGTCCGTTGGACAAGACGACAGCATTTGTAATCGTAGGCGTACTGGAATCCGCGGGGGATGAGCATGACAATCAGGTCTTCGTAGAAATTACAGAGGCGATGGCACTGGATGAGAAGGATGCGTATGATGGTCTGGTGGTAAAAGTAGACGACCCTGCATTTGCCGCTGCGGTGCGCGAGCTGATAAAGGATCTGGGCCTGTCGGCGCACTCCGCGCAGGATGTCATCGACGAGGTGAACCGTCTGATGGTGGCGGTAACACTGGTGTTGGGTTTCTTTTCCGGTATTTCCCTTGTTGTCGGCGCGCTTATGGTGGTGAACACGATGATCATCTCGGTTTACGAGCGAACAGGCGAGATCGGACTCTCGAAGGCGTTAGGCGCATCGGACTTTGATATTATGAAGCTGTTCCTCGCGGAATGCGTGATAATAGGCGTTATCGGTGGCATTTGCGGCGATCTGCTCGGCATGGGCTTCTCAGTCTTGATAGACCTCGTCGGCAAGCCCTTTCTGGTCAGTGCACTCGGCGGAAGCATCGGTGCGAATCTCGAAGCAGGGAGCATCACCATCGTGACACCCACAATACTGGTCGCGGGATTCGCCATCTCGCTCGTGCTTTCGGTTGTTTCCGGGCTGTATCCCGCGCTGCGTGCGGCGCGCTTGAACCCGTTGGACGCGTTGCGGCAGATCTGAGAGTCTTCCTATCTCTTTCACAATAAAAATCTATTTTGTATCTTTTAGTGTTAACAATAACTATTTAAATATAAATTGATTTTAACAATCTACCTAATGGTGTTACCAAGGCGGTGCGGGCAAAGGCGGCGGCGATGATGGCGACGCGGAAGTGATGCGCGCGAGGCCCCGTGAAAGGTCTGTATCGTATAAAATGGCTGGAATGCACCTGAACAGGCGAGAAGAAGAAACGCGCCGAGGAGGGGCGCGCTACAAGTACCCAAAAAAGGAGGTGAAAAAGAATGAGACGATTGAGTATCGCAGGCGTGGAGGCAGCATGTGTAATCCTAGTCATTCTATGCTCGCCCACACTGGCACACTGGGACTATGACGGTTATCAGCTTTCCACGAGTTCACAGGGCGCGGTCTATGGCGGCGCTTATATAAGTGATGGCGACAACCACAACGCGGGTTTTGGTGAGACCTATGTGACAAACTTCAGCGTACCCGATGGCACGACCCATTGGGCGCGACTCTATGTCAGCGTGTGGGGCATGAATGAGTATAACACCGGCTGGGTGAATACCACCTTCAACGGGCATACCTATCAACCAATCTTCATCAACGGCACGAATGACGATAATCCCTCCGTCTGGGGCGCAGGTCATGGCGTCTGGTGGATATACTACGATGTAACGAACACTATTACACCAAATACAAGCAACCAGGCACTAGTACAGAGAACACTTGGCGATAGGATTCTCCGGGTAATACTCGTGGAGGCCTATAACGATACTGATGGCTGCGGCTTCATTACCTACTACTGGGTAAACGATGGCAACGTGAATCTGCATTACAATTATTCGACGGGCTATGAGTGGGATCGTGATTCTAGCACTACGTGGTTCAACGGTACCAGCGAGGAGATATGCTCGGCCGAATTGTTCACTGCACACTACGGTGGAGGCAATGCTTGGGGTGGTGCGGAGCCGGATTACCTCTACTTCAATGCCCCTGAAGCATATCACCGTCCCAACCAGATCGGGGACGACGGGAACGAGACGTGGGGAGACGACGATATAGCCGAGAATCTCTTGGATATGCTCACTTTTGATGTCACCGCTCTCGTAGAGTCCTCAGGCAACAACGCGACCTTCTGGCGCGGGCACGATGATAATGGCGATGGCTGGATCTATCACAATGCGAGTGTTGCCGAAATAGAGGGCGCGGAAGGCGAAGCGTACGTGCATCCCATACTGGCCGTGCTCACCGTGAACTCAACAAAACGTTACCTGACGAAGGACATGGTGGGCAGTGTACCAAACATCTTCAGCATTCCAACGGTAGACAGCGAACCAATTAGCACCGCATTGTCTTCAATAGAGCCGTACTACACGTACATAAACCGCTATAACTCAACCACGCAAACCTGGGAGATTTACAACAAGAACCTACCCTTCCCACCGGTGAGTAAGTTCACGACAATAGACCAGGGAATCGGCTATCAAGTAGCTCCGAATAGCGCTTGCGCGCTCACATGGACATCATCGGGTAGTTGAAACAAAACGATTCTTCCTCCCTTTTTATTTTTTCCCGCTTGTGGGGTGCAAATCTGAAAAATGGAAGAGAAAAGAGAAAACGGAAAATCATGTCCCTACGTGGTGCAAATCCTCGAGGGGGCAAAGTAAAAAGCCGGGGCTAAAAGGAGAGAACTTTAGTCTCGGGTTTTACGAAGGTCAAAAAAATTAGGAGGTGAAAATGAGAAAAGATGAAGCATGAGACGCAGAGAAAAATTGCACTACCGGCGATTGTACTGCTGGTTGCGATCGCATTCACTGCTTCGCCTGTATCCGGAGTAGCAACGAATTTGCACGGGTATGGGTTTTACGAAGATGATTCGCCGGCATACTTTGATTCGGTGCGCATAATCAATACGAACACGGGCGTGGAATGGAATGATACGTACTTTGCGACAGGCCATCCTCAGGTTACGTTATGGCAAAATTACTACCAAGTGGCACTAGATGACCCTCTTGATGTTCAGGTTGGTCACGTACTGAGATACATTGCTACAAATGGGACATGGACAAACGACTCAACGGCAACGTATACTGGTTTTGACTTCGAATACAACATCAATTTTACTCGGACGCAGCCAGACATGCCAGACCTGATCGTGGAGAGCATCACGCCAAATTGTGGCGGTTATCTCTTCGGAAACGAGAGCAACGAAATCTGTGCACTGATAGAGAATAACGGCACAGGCGCAGCAGGTGCCTTCAACGTCAGTTTCGAGGCGGGCGCCTTCAGTGAGCAGGTACGAGTTACCGGCGGCTTAGCCGCAGGTGCGAATACGACGGTCTGCGTCACCGATCCAACGCTCAGGAATGCTGGCGAATCGGTCACGATTAATGTTACTGCGGACTGCAATGGCGAAGTTGACGAAGGTGCCAATGAAGGCAACAATGTGGCAAGCATAACCAAGACCGTCGTGAATAACGGCTATAAAGGGAAACGCTACACCGGTGGGAGTGACATCACCACCTGGCAAACGTTCGAGCTCAAGGGCGACCTGCTGTATTCAGTCGGCGACAGCTACTATCTGAGTGCGTATTCTTATCCCGACTGGACGCACTACACGGCCAACTGGACCGCGAGCGACTTGCCGGTTCCGGGCACGGCGACGGTAAAAGAGGCACGACTGTACGTGCCGTACACGTGGGCGAAGAATAACGTGATGCTAGGTTATATGAACCTCACGTTCAACGGTAATCTGCAGACACTGGATTACCACTACTGGGATGAGAAAGGATACGGTTCCAGCTATCCCTACGGAACGCTCGTCTACAATGTAACCGCGGACTTCAGCACGAGTGGCAACCTCGCTGATCTCGCCAACTCCTATCCAGGCGGCGGGCAGGTATCCATGCGCGGCATGGTGCTCGTCGTGATCTACGAGGACGATAACGAACCACTAAGGAAGATACTGGTCAACGAGGAGTTCGATCTGCTCTACGGCGGCTCGTCACAGTGCACGACGGCGGAAGAAGCCACGGCATACGCACCATTTGGCTCGATAGACCTTTCAACGATTGGTAGTGCCAAGCTAATAACCATGGCGCCCGGTGCGGGTCCGAACGAAGGCGAGCTGATCTTTAACGGGCAGACCTGGACCAACGTCTGGAATTACGCAGGCAGTGCGCAAATCGGCATTGACGAGCGTGAAGTAGGTTCGTATCTGCAGGCGACGAACAATACCGCAGGGTTCCAGAGCAGTGGCGACTACATGGAAGCGAGCAATGCGATACTGGTACTTACAACGCCACCAATCATCAGCGTCGAGCCAGAAGAGACGAATGTCGCACCGCAGAGCCAGTTTGACATCGAGATAATTGTCAATCCAAATGGTGCACCGGTGTACGGGGTTGAGTATTATCTCAACTATGATCCGAGCGTGGTCCGAGCAGAGGTGCAGAACAAAGGGTCGTTCCTCGGCGGGCTTGATGACACGATCGTGATGGTCAACGAGATAGATCAGGTGAACGGCAAAGTGACCTATGCGGAGACGCGAAAAGGCTCCGGAGGTGTGACCGATCCGGCCCCCCTCGCTACGATTCAGTTCACGGCAATCGGCGCACGCGGCGCAACGAGCGATCTGGACCTTGACGGCGTGATCATCGTCAATGCGGCGGACAACGAGTCCTTTGCGGTCATTAAGATCGAGGATGGCAACGTTACAATAGGTGACAACGTACTACCACCCGTTGCCTCGGCCTGCTCGAAGCACAGAATCAACAACGCCGCAAAGAAGTTCCAGTGCTCGGCGCTGCTCTGTTCGACCTCTTACGACCCCGATGGCGAGATCACGTATCTCAGATGGGCGTTCGGCGACGGTCAATACGGAACCAGTGAGGGCAACGTGAGCGGCTGCGCTTGCAAGGAGCACAAGTACGAGTCATGGCAATGGGTCGGGGGTTCAAGCGGGCACTACGAGCCGTTCAGCGCGTCTATTACCGTAATCGATAATGCCGAACCTGAACAGAGCGACACCTACGCATTCCCGGTTACCGTCTATATGGCGGGAGATGCGAACGGCGATGGGCGCGTGAATATCCTCGACGCCGTGCAGGTGGGCAAGAACTTCGGCCAGAGCTGTCCGGGCGGAGAAGCGTGCGGCGAATACAAGTGGAGTAACGCGCAAGCGGATGCCGCAGACCTGAACAACGACTGCGAGATAAACATTCTCGATGCCGTAATCATCGGAACGATGTGGGGACACACCGCCTGGTAAGCTGTTCTGCTACGCCACAAGCAATGCATCCCCATCATACTAGATGTGCATAACCCTTTAAAAATTTCCCTTTTTCCTTTTTTTCGGGGAGGCAGGAAAGAAACTGAACTGTGAAATAAGAGCGTGTGAGGATGAAAGAGCAGCAAAGAATCGAGGATCTCTCGGTAATTGAGATGAAGGAGGAGGAAAAATAAATGAAAGAAGAGAAGATAAGATTGATAGGATTTGTCGTAGTAGTGGTGTTAAGTCTGGTGGGAGGGTCAATAGCACAAGCCGCAGCACAAAGCGCCTCGATAAGCGTTTCCCCCTCAACGGTCGAGGCGTCTCCGGGCGAGACATTCAGAATAGACATTAGCATTGACCCCCACGATTTGGCGATTTCCGGCGCTCAGTTCAATCTCTATTTCGATCAGAACGTGCTCAATGCCACTTCTCAAACTCAGGGTACCTTCCTCGCTCAGGACGGCGCAACCACAACCGTGATCACAGACACCATCAACAACAGCCTTGGAAGGATAGAGTACGCCGAAATCCGGCTGGGCGCGGAGCACGGCGTAAGCGATCCCGGTGTTTTCGCATCTATTACGTTTGAAGTCGTTGGAACGACGGGGATGAGCAATCTGAAATTGAGCAATGTGATTTTAAGCAATCCAGACGGCGAATCTATTGAAACCACGATCAACAGCGGAACATGCACCGTAGCTACCAGCGCGTCAGACTCCGACACGTCCGGCTCCTCTTCCACTTCCACGCCCACGGTAACGTACGTTGATATCTCTGCTGAAGAGGCACAGGAAATGCTTGCAGAGGACCCCGAACACGTTACCGTTTTGGATGTCAGAACAGCCGAGGAGTACAATGCTGAGCACATACCCGGAGCGAAATCCATACCCTTATCAGAGCTAGAAGGCAGAATTGACGAGTTAGACCGATCAGAGGATATTATCATTTATTCTCAGAGCGGCATTGAAAGCAGAACCGCCAGTGAACTACTGGTAGACCAGGGGTGCGAAAACGTCTACAACTTGCTCGGTGGCATAGATGCTTGGAGGCTTACGTTTCCGGTAATAATCCCTGGTACTTCACCTTCACCCCCTGTGGCCACACCTGAATCCGATGTAACGCCCTCGTCCGAGTCATCGTCACCCCCAGCTCTTTCATCCTCTCCAGCGGCCTCACTGACGTCAACGGCCCCGCCCTCATCTGCCAACTCTCCCTCAACGCCGCCTTCAGAGCAGCATGAGGGTATACCGGGATTTGGGGCACCTCTAGCGCTAGCTGCGGTGGGGCTAGCTTTTGCTCTGTGGAGAAGAAGAATGAGATGACTGTACGGAATCGAGCAGTAAAAGGACGAGCACTCACTATCGTTGCGATCCTGTCAGCACTTGTCTCTGCGGTTTTGCCCGTATCGGCGGGAGTAGCCACGAATATTCACGGGTATGGGTTTTACGAAGATGGATCACCTGCATACTTTGACCATGTTGCGGTAACCAATACGAGAACGGGCGTGGAATGGAATGATACGTACTTTGGGATAGGGCATCCTCAGGTTGCGCTATGGCAAAATTACTACGTTCTGACCTTGGATGAGCCGCAAAATGTTCAGGTTGGTGACGTCTTGACGTTCCACGCGGTAAGCGGAAACAGCACTTCAAGTAACATCTCGCAGACCACCTACTCAAAACTTGACCTCGAATATAATATCACGCTATCGCAAATTTCACCACTTCCTTCGACGCAGGCGCACACATTGTCCTTGAACCACAGCTCAAGCTTAAGTCCAAGCCCAAGTCCAAGCCCAAGTGCTCCTCCATCTTCTTCACCTCCTTCTATCGAAGAGCATTCCTCCCGCTCATCTTACACCTCACCTCCTCTAAGCGCACCGACACCAGAGACTATATCCTCTCCTTTAGCCATAACACCTCCAAGGCCAACATCGGTGCAGAGCGGGTTACTACCGGGATTTGAAGCCTGCTTTGCACTACTGGTGTCGGTGACGCTATTTTTCATTCTGCGCCGAAAGAGGCGATGAAAACATGAATGGAGAAGCGAGAAGCGTCGTAATCACAACGGTCATGTTCGTATCCCTGATAGGGTTAGTGGTATCTCCGGCTTTAGCAGGCTTAGCCGTGAACTTCAATGGATATGGGTTCTTTGAGGACGGCTCACCTGCGTGGTTCGACGCGCTCAGTATAACGAATACGAGAACGGGCGTGGAATGGAATGATACGTACTTTGGGATAGGCCATCCTCAGATTGCGTTATGGCAAAATTACTACGTCCTGGCCTTAGACGAACCGACCAATGTTATCACGGGGGATGTCCTCGAGTATGTGGCCACGAACGGAACAGGGACGAACATCTCGTATCTGACCTATGACCCGGCTATTACGGGAATGAACCCCGAACATGACATCACGTTTCAGCGAGCACCGGAAAAGCCGAGAATAAGTGTTAGCCCGGCGAAGCAGAATCTCTCGATCGGCGATTCGTTCACTATCAACGTAACCATGGATCCCGCGGGCACCGAGATCTACGGGGCACAATTCTTTTTGGACTTCGACCAGAACGTTCTCAACGCCACTGCTCAAACTTCAGGGACGTTCCTCGCTCAGGATGGCACCACGACCATTGTGATAATAAACAAGATCAATAACACGATCGGTAGGATCGAATACGGCGAGACACGATGGGGCGTGGAAGATGGCGTCACGAACCCTGGTACGCTGGCATCTATCACCTTCAAAGCAGTTGGATCCGGAACGAGCGATTTAAACTTGAATAATGTGATGGTAAGTGATTCCAACATCTCAAGTGTAGCAACTGACAGTAGCAATGGGAAGGTGATGGTGGAGGGACCCACACTCTTTACCATCTCCGGGTTCGTGACGTACCCCAATGGGACGCCGATTTTCAATCCCTCGATTACGGTAACCAATCTCAATACCTCGGAGATTCTTAGTGCGAACACGAACGAAACGTCAAACTACTACGCGATTGCAACCGACTCAAATCATGTAAATGCGGGAGCCGTCCTTCAGTTCAATGCAAGCAATGATAATGCAATCAGTTTCAATCATAGTATAACGCAAGCTGAGATGACCGCTGGCGGATTCGTTCAGAACATCACCATTATCCCGCTGCCACTGCCCGACCTTATCGTAAGTGATATACTCGCACCACCAGCGTTTGTGGACGTCAGCACTAATGTCTCTGTGGTTATCAAGAATATCGGGAATGCCGCGGCAGGCCGCTTCAATGTTTCCGTAGACATAAATGGGTCGAGTGTGGATAAACGTGCTCTTGCGGGACTGGCCGCCGGAGATACTACCACGCTCACTTTTGCCTGGACACCTTCACAAATCGGGAACTACGAATTTTCAGGGGATACAGATTGTGATAATGATGTTACCGAATCAAATGAGACCAATAACGGTCTTTCCAAGCTCGTCACGGTCCTTACGCAAAAACCAGATCTCATCGTGGAGAGCCTTGAAGCGTATCATTACCAGACGCCGCGAGTATGGTTCAATCTTTCCAATTTTGTGAACGTCAGCATTATTAACGAAGGGTACGCATCCACGAGATTCAATGTCACCCTACACGTAGACGGACTGGAATTCAAGAGCGAGGTTGACGGGCTGGAAAGCGGTGCTCGAACGAATGTTTTATTCAATTGGACGCCGATTGGCGAGGATTGCATGAATGGCGGAGGTCCGAAGGCCTATGCCCTCAATGTTTCTATCGATTCGGATGCCGAAATCGACGAGACGAACGAGACAAATAACCATGCAACTATTACAACGACCGTTTATTGGAATGGGTACGGTGCGGATGAGCCCCTCGATACTATCGCACACGGCACGATACAGGGCGGCTTGTATTACTCCACAGGGAATTCTTCCTATGTAAGCGGTGGTCTGTCATCCGGAGATTCCGTCAGTGCACGGTACAATTTATCGTTTCCCCCGAATGCTACCGTAGCGTTTGCCAGACTCTATGTGTATTACACCTGGGCGAGCACCTATCCAGAGATGCAGGTAAATGTAACGACCCCAGAAGGAACCACCTATCAAAATCTCCCTCTCGATAAAAGCTACAACGATCGCAAGTGCTTCCCCGGCTTTAACAACCTCTGGGGAACTTACGCGTTCAATTTGACCCCGTGTATCAACGGAAGTGGTACGTATATCGTGACCGTACGGGAACTGAGTTCTGGTCGTCCGTGCTACGCCGGAAGAGGTATTTTGGTCGTGTATGAAGACGATACAATGCCGTTACGTGAATACTGGATCAACGAAGGCGCAGATGCACTTATGGGTGGGAGACGAGTGGACGGAGGAGAACTCTCCCTAGAAGAATGTATCAATACCGCATCGTTCCCCGGGAGTATCGACTTGAAGAACGTGAGTACCGCAACGCTTGCCGTAGTCTCGCCGTGGAGTGATAACCCGTGGGAAGAAGGGAGAAATGTGCTGTATTTCAACGGTATCGAGCTAGGAAGAGATGTGTACTCGGGCTATCAGCCTATCGGCGATGTATCGCTCAACGGCATTCGCATGACTGGCGGTGGCTATCCTCAGGTCGGCGTAAACCTGAGTGATGTTGCCAGCCATCTCACAGCCAACGGAAATGTCGCGGGTCAGGGCGATAACGGCGATGGTATGATGCCGTCCAACGCATTCCTGCTCGTAGAATATGCAGAGCAAGCAAACGTATTCGACACGGGACCTGGCACTTACCCGAGCATCAGCGGTACGCACCGTGGTCGTCTCACGCCCGGCTACACCATCGAGGTTACGCGCCTGTACACATATTCCTGTGCGGGAACCGGAGGCCACGCTGAATCCGTGCGGATTTATGGGAACGGTGTGGACGTCAATGCCACTTGGGACGGCAATCAGGGCGACGGACACGCTATACAATTTCCGCACCAGGTCACACTCGTAGCCAACCATACCTACAACTATATCCTACAAACGGACTCTTATCCGCAGATTATCCACAAACAGAATCATACCACGTTCGATGGCAGTATAATCGCTTGCGAGGAATTTATCGATGCTAATGGTAAACGATATACTAACTGGATACCCGCTTTCAAACTGGAGTAAAAGGGGTCGCTTCACCGCACTGCTCCTGCTATTGCTCTTGCTCTTGCTCTTGCTCTTGTTCCTGGTAATCCCCGTAGCGGGAGCTTCGCCTGCCTCGATAAAGATTGACCCATCGTATCAGAAAGCCCCTCAGGGTGAAAACGTCACCGTCACGATATCTGTCGACCCGAGCACGAATGAAGTCTCGGGCGCTCAATATGAACTGTATTTCAACACCAGTATACTAAACGCAATCACACAGACACAAGGGTCGTTTCTCAGCCAGGACGGCGTAACCACCACCGTGCTGCTCAACAGCGTTGACAACACTCTTGGAAAGATGGCGTATAGCGAGTTCAGAACAGGCGTTGGCTACGGCGTTACGAATCCAGGAACACTCGCCTCGATAACCTTTCAGGGAACTGCAGGGTCGGGCATCAGCACGTTGAATTTCAGTAAAGTGCTCCTGTGCACTCCGTTTGCTGAAGAAATCGAGACGGATCGTGAAAACGGAACGGTAGAAGTTGGCGTTCCGTCACCCTTCCTCGTTACGGCGAACGTATCGAACGCAACGATATCGCCAAACGGCGACCATCACTTTGATTGTACAGAAATCAGACTCGTCTTCTCCAAACCGGTAGCTGCCACGATTGCTATTGAAGATCCAGATCACCAGATAATCAAAGAACTGTATTCAAGTGATTCTGTTGTCGACCTGGGACCGGTGTTATGGTACGGCGAGTGTAGCAATGGGTCAACCGTCCCCGATGGTACCTATTTTGTTAATATAACAATGGACGACCGGGTTAATCCACTCGTTTACAATAATTCGATGGTCATTGTTGTCGATGCGACTCCGCCGTCGCCTTCAAATGCAACTCCAGCGCTCTTCATCGGTGAAATAGCGCCGCTTATTTCTGTGGACGTGACCGATGTCTCGAACGTGGACGAAGATAGCTTAAAGCTATACATAGAAGGTCTGCATGTCCTCTCCCAAAAGACGAAACTAGACAACGGCTATCGCGTTTCTTATCAGACTGAACAGCCGTACCGTAATGAAGAACGAATCACCGTTAGATTAATCGCAAGGGATACTGTGTGGAATATCGTGGATTTCTCATGGAATTTCTCGGTCGATGGCAAACCCCCAGAGTACGTAAATCAGTCGCCCACAGGCTTTATTAAGAATCCCCTGCCTCGTATAGCGGTTACTATCACTGATGAACACGGTGTAGTCCCAACCAGTATAAAACTCTACGTGAAAGGTTATCGTGTCATCTCGGAACGAGAAAAGATAGCCAATGGCTTCAGGGTTTCATATCAGACGGAATATCCTTTCCAAGATCAGGAGATAATCAATGTTAGGATACTTGCAAATGACACCGCTCACAACACCCTCGGATATTCATGGGACTTCTCCGTTGCTACAGTACCTTTTGACACCGGATCCGGGACTTACCCGAGTGTCTCCGGCGAGCATAAGGGTAACATCACACCGAAGTATAACGTTGTTGTTGATCGTCTGTATACCTGCCCATGCGCAGGATCTGGTGGGCATACCGAGTTCGTGCGGATACAAGGAGCAGGTATCGATGTAAATGCCACATGGAACGGCTATTGCGGCGACTACCACACTATAACATTCCCCTATCAATTCCCGCTCCTGGCTAATCATACCTATACGTACACGATAAAAACGGGCTCGTACCCGCAAATTCACCATACCCCGGAACTCACGACAGATAGGGGTACAATCACCTGCACCGAGTTCACGGATGCGAATGGACGCTCGTACAATAACTGGATACCGGCAATTCGGTTGGAGTAGAACAATAACCCTCGCCGCAATTCTCTTGTCAGTTTTGGTGGTATACCTGTAGCGAGGGCATCATCTTTGGTAGCACTTTTTTTTATCTAAATGGGATTAGTTCCCGCATATTTGTCATCGAGTATCGCTTTACGCACCATTTATATAGGGAAACCTATAAATGGTGTTAAAAACAATTGTTTTATCTTACGAAGGGGCGGGGTAACGGGTGCATGCCGCACATCAAAAAGCAAGTAAAAGGCACGAAATCGCTAACGGCACCCTTTCAGGGTTGAACCGGAAGTAGGGCCTGAGGAGAGAGGCAAGCGATAGAAAGAAGGTAAGAGAAGAAGGTAACGCCCCGCAAAAGAGGAGGTGAAAGATAGAAGAAAATGGAAGGAAGAAAGACGGGAGTTATAGTTGTACTTGTGCTTGTTGGTATGGTAGCGATAGTGGGAAGCGTGCAGGCATTGCCTGATTTGGTTGTAACGAGTGTTGCCCCGAATTGCGGGGAGCTCTTTGGGAACGAAAGTAACGTTATCGAGGCGGAGATCGAAAATATAGGTACTACGACAGCCAATGCGTCGCATGCCTGTTTCGTGCTCAGCGACGGCTACAGTGAGAAAGTTGCAGTGCCGCTCTTAGATGCTGGTAACAGTACAACGGTCTACATCACCGATCCTACTATCAGAAATGCTGATGCTGACGTGAATATAACCGTCACGGCAGATTGCGACGGTGAGATTGCTGAGTCGAATGAGACGAACAACGTAACCGTTCAAGCAGCAACCGTGGTGAACAACGGCTACAAGGGCAAGCGATATACAGGTGGCGAGGATATA
>JAFGHB010000005.1 GCA_016930255.1 Methanomicrobia archaeon
CTCCTCGGGCTATCATCTCCTCCGTGCTTAGGTTTCACGATAGGATGCAGCGCATTCTCAAACAGCACTACCTGAACCTGCCCCCTTACTGATGTGGGATGAGAACGAGATGAAGAGATGGGTGGAAGGAGGAGATATTACTGCATAAAATTGAAACAAAGCGAAATTTTTGATGCAAAAAAATAAAAAGGGGTTAGTTTGCTTTTTCCCTTCCCCTTCTATCAGACTATTTTATTCTACTGCTTCTGCGATATCTTCTGCCTTCACGGTCTTCCTTCCGGCGTGCTTCGCGAGGGCTACGGCTTTTTTCGCTATTTTAGCGCCTTCTGCCTCTATAAGCTTCGCCAGCTCTTCAGTAGCGTCTTCGCTTACTCGCTCTGCTCCTGCGTTCCTAATTATCTTGGTTACCGGTGCTTTTGGTATTTCAGCCATTTTTATCACTATAATAAAGTAATGGGCAGTTATATAAAAGCTTTTATCTAGTTTAGCTTCTAAAAAATCATAAAATACGATGAGCAATTATGTTCTGTCTTTATCCTGCAAACAACTCCCTTATAGAAGGCTGTGAACCTGCCCTGCGTCTGAGGGAAAGAAGGAGATGAAGCGATAGGTGGAAGATGAGAAGGGCGTAAGCTGGGTGTGGGTGGGTGGGTGCGTAAAGGCTACAGGTGTGGAGCGTTTTGCTCAATTCACCTTCTCAGCGCTCTTAAAAACTTCATCAATCTCCGCTTGCACCGCAATCTTCCGCTCAATCGCTTTTTATCAGTGCCAGCTCGACCAAGCGCTTGTAACTAAAGGAGTGCCCCCCCCCCGCGTTTCTCAGCATGCAATTCGCCATACCGGATCCAGCGCTTCACACTCTCAGGATGGACGCCCAGTATTTTTGCCGCTTCCAAGACGGTCACCTCGGGTTCCATGATCCTCTCAGTATATCTATAAACAACAACAGTTAAGTTGTTTTGATAAAAGAGAAAGGGTTATCATTCCCCCATACGACCGGAGGTCTTCGCTTCGCATTACAAATCAGCCAAAAGCGGAAGGTTTATATATCCTATGCTCTAACAAGTTATACAGTACAAAAATTTCGAGAGGTGAGATAATGGTTGAATATCCTTACATCTTGGTTACGGGGAGATTAAAAGACTTTTTGAAACATATCAAAAGTGCGGGTGTTCCACCTAAGATAACTATCAGCTATCTTCCTTCTGTTAGCTTTAAAAGCACTAACGACCGTCCAATTGTCAAAGTGTTGAAATTTATTGGTTTTTTGGATTCTAGTGGTATCCCTACTGAGAGCTATAAGCAATTTCGGCTGAGAGGAGCTGAGGTAGTAATGGCAAAAGCTCTTCGGGTAGCCTACGAAGATCTCTTTAGAACTTACCCCGATGCCTATCGAAAAGATAATGAAGCATTAAAGGACTTTTTCAGGTCACATACAACTGCAGGTGAGCAGGTAGTCAATCAAACCGTTGTAACATTTAAAGCTTTATGCGAGTTTGCTGACTTTGAAGCTAAGATCGAGGGGGAGAAGCAGCCAAAAACCGAAAACGAGTCGGAAGATTCATCCAAAGGGGAGAGTCATGGAGCCCCAAGAGATGTTACAGTAAATATCAATATCCAATTACAACTACCAGCAACTGACGACGCACAAGTATATGAGAATTTATTTTCTGCCCTTAAGAAGCATCTGTATCCGTAGGTCTTGGATCTAATGATAGACAATGTTGAAGAGATTTATCTAAAAGTCCAAGCTTTTGAGAAAGATGCACATGTAATACTTGGAAAACATGAGACTTCAACATCGCGTATTGTCTTGCTTGGGCAAACTTATAAAAAATTAGGCGGATTAAGTTTGCAACAAGATGAATTGTTTCGTCAAGCACTTCGTTGCGTAGAGAATGGCCTTTTTAGAGCTGCACATGTTATGGCATGGGCAGGATTTATGGATTTCATTGAGGAAAAAGTTGCATCGGATGGTTTTATAAAACTTAAAAAGGTTAGACCTAAGTGGAATTTTTCGAGTGTTGAAGATCTACGTGAAAACTATCCTGAGTTTCAATTGATCGATGCCTGTCATGCTGTTGGTCTGTGTACAAAAAACGAGAAGAATACGCTTCATGGCTTATTAAGCAAACGTAATGAATGTGCACACCCTAGCAATTATTATCCAGGACTAAACGAGAGCCTTGGTTATATTTCAGAACTCCTTCGACGCATACATGCATTAAAAAAGAAAACTTTGTAGTTATTCCATTCTTAATCTCCTCTCTAGTTCGAATCCTACCTAGACTTTTTCATATTTTCACCCTTCCACAACACTCTCTTTATGGTGATAGTAAGCTATACGACGGTTTAAGAACCTAGGCGATGTAAATAACCTTTAAACACGGTAAAGAACACCGTCTCTCGCTTTGAGTCCGCACACGAAGCGGCTCTGAAAGACTCTTCTTTCTATCGTGCCATCACTCAATCATCCCGACTCCGACCGCTAGCGACCAACCACAAAGTTTTTAAGGTGACGTGCTATACATCACACTAGCCAAGGAGGGTAGTGTATGGAAGAAGAAGACGAAGAGGTGCTGGAAACTCCAGGATTCGCGTGGCGAGTTTCACTTTCCATCATTGGGGTGTGGGCTGGCTCGTATTTCTCATCTTATGGGTGACCTTCTATGCCTCTACGTTCACGCTCCTGGAGAACCTTGTAATTGTCCTTGTCTCTCTGCTCATCGTGGGTGCGATACTCGGTGCGTCATGGGGCATAAAATACGGTCGGAAATTCGGGAAGTGCAAATAACTTCTTTAAAAAATACGGTATGCGTCTGTGGGCAATCCGAAACGGCTGCTCTGAAGAAATCAATTTGACGTCAGGAGCATATGCAGAAACAAAAACAAAGGCAGAGGAATAATTAATCGCTATCCCGGGTCGGAGGAGGAGGATCAAACTGCGCCAAGAACAAACGTGAGCACTTCTCTTCCAGAACCCGCATCGCCTCCTTCTCCCGACGTCCACCGCACTTCTCGACTATTTCCCTGTATCGTTCAATCAACCGCAGCATCTCCTCCCTTTCCTGCTCGTCTTTTGCCAGATCAAGCCGCGTTGCGAGTATCGTCGCCTCGATTACTGCATTCCGTCCTCGGTTGATCGCTTTTACTTCCTTTTTATTGATCTTTACCGTTTGCGGCAGCACCTGGAAATAGAAATAGTCGCTGCGTTCTTCTATCAAAACGGTGGTGAAGACGATCCATGCATTTGCTTTTGCTAGTACGGGCACACCGGCAAACTCGGAGAGATTCAATTCGCTCAGATGCCCGAACGCCGTTTTTACGAACAGAACCGCGTCATCAGTCACGTTCGCCGCTACCGTACTGGTTTCGAGTACGTTCTCGAGCGTCTGTGAGCCCTTGTAAAGCTTTACGAAATGCGTTGTCTTCCCCTGCTGCTCGTCGTCAATCTCGGTTATGATTCCTACGGGAGCGGCATTCGGCATTCCCACAGCCGACTGCGTCGTAACGATGACTTCCGAGATGCCCTCGCCTATGCCTGCTTCCTGAAGTTTCATTTTTTTGTTTTTACGCTTCTGCCTACGTGCAACAGGTGCTCGATTCAAGCCCACATCTGTGCTATTGCTTCCGCGGCTTCACCTCTGGGTTCTACCTCATACGCCACCACGGGCACGCCAGTAACCAGTGCTTTCGTAACGGTCTCGTCATTTAGTATCTTGCCGGCGATCTTTATCCCTTTTTCCCTGCAGTACTGTTCGATCTCCTCACTTACCACTTCATTCTGATCGTACTTGTTGATGCAAACCGTCGCTTGCCGTCGAGATGCTCATCACTGCACCACCTTTATTCATCAGACCTTCCACTTCTTTTCTCCTCTATGGTAAGCCAGAAGACTTTGTTTCTGTATTCTACCTTCTTTATTTTGCCGCTTTTCTCCAGTCTCATGAAGCTATCGTGAACAGCTCCTGCCTCCGCCTCGAATTTCTTTAGTGTTTCTATAACCTGCTCTTCCCGCATTGGATGACGTCGTATTATTGCTAAAATAGCGTCTTCGGGATTTGTGAAACCCTCGATGGAAAATTCACCCATTTCCTCTGCGGTAATATCCATTATCACGTTAACCTCGCTCAGCATCGCATGTGCTAATGCGATGGCTTCGTGATCAGGAGGAACAGCCCACGGCTCCGCGGGAGGTCTTATCGGGACATTGATATAAATCCGGTCGGGCGCTATGTGCTTAAGCCTGCTTTTTAGCGCCTCCAATTCCTCCTCTGAGTCATTGAGCCCCTTTACCAGCATGACCTCAACCCAGAGCTCTCCATCATATTCTCGTCGGAACCGTTCCATACCGTCGACAACCGCCTCAAAAGCAATCCCACGAAACGGTCTGTTTATCTTTCTGAACGTTTCCGCAGTGCCTGCATCGAGTGAGGGCATCACTACATCTGCCTGCGAAAGGTCGGCTCTTACATCCGCCCTGTTAAGAAGAGAACCATTTGTATCAACGGCTATGGGTATTTCTGCTAATTCTTTAGTCTTGCGGATTAGCCAGCCAAGGCTTTTACATAACGTCGGTTCGCCTTCCCCTACGAAGGTTACAAAATCTAGCTCATTCCGGGTACGTTCTGTTTCTGGTTCTGGTTCTAGCACTCGCGTGATCTCGTTTAGTATCTCTTCCGGTGGAAAGAAGTCTCTACGCTGATTGGTCATCTGCGTCGTCCGGCCAAGCTGACAGTAGACACAAGAGTAGTTACAGGTTTTGAATGGAATTGTATTTACGCCTAAAGAGCGCCCGAGACGCCGTGATGGAACCGGTCCATAGACCAGCTTCATTGTATGCGCTCCCAAATATCCCGTATCGCATTCGAGACGACCCCTTCCGAGAATTCAACCACCGGCATACCTGCAACCATCGCTTCAGTGACCACGGGGTCGTAGGGGATGTTTCCAACGATCTCCACGCCACGTTGCCGGCAAAACTCGGTAATTCTCGTGCTGTTCTCCTCATTAATGTCATATTTGTTGATGCAAACCGTAGGCTTCACGCCGAAGTGCGCCACCACATCCAGAATGCGTTTGAGGTCGTGCAGTCCGGACATCGTGGGCTCGGTAACGATCAGTGCGAGGTCCACGCCGGTCAAGGACGCAATCACCGGGCAGCCGATGCCAGGCGCGCCATCAATTAAAATGAGGTCTGAACCTTCCCGTTCTGCGATCTCCCGCGCCAGCTCTCTAACGACCGTAACCAGTTTCCCGGACGCCTCTTCCGCGATATTGAGCTGCGCGTGCACCATTGGGCCGTACTTTGTGGTTGAGACGTAGGTGTACCCGGAGACGCGTTCCTGCAACGAGAGCGCCTCTTGCGGGCAGGTGAAGACGCACGCGCCACAGCCTTCACACCGTGCGGGATTGACCGTATACGTCGCTTCTTCCGTCACGTCTATCGCATTGAACCGACAGGTCTCCGCGCACGTGCCGCACTCGCTGCACAACGATTTGTCCATTACTGCTACTTTCAAGCCTTTGAATTCCTGCTTCGTTACCATTTCAGGATGCAACAGCAGATGCAAGTCAGGTGCATCCACATCACAGTCCGCAATGACTTTGTTCTCCGCGAGGACCGCGAAAGAACCCACAAGCGTGGTCTTGCCCGTGCCGCCCTTGCCGCTAATAACCGTTAATTGTTTCACCGCTCGTATTCCTCCTCGATACGCCCCATCAGCGCTGCAAATCGCTCCCGCCATTCCGGCAGCTCCTTTATGAAGAGCACACCTTCCGAATAGCTCCGCGCAATTCGTTTGTCGTGCGGGATCTCGAGCAGAATCGGAATTCGCTCAGCAGCGCAGTACTCGTAGACTTTTCGATCGCCAACCCCCGCTTTGTTTATTACCACACCAAAAGGAAGCTTGAGTACTCGAAGTACCGCAACTGCAAGCGTCAAATCATAGAGTCCAAACGGCGTGGGTTCAGTCACGAGAATACAGTAATCACTGCCCTGCACCGCTGCGATCACCGGACAGGCCGTGCCCGGCGGCACGTCAATAATCACGGTCTTTGCTGGATCGATTTCCGCTTTTACCTGATCGATCAGCGGTGTCGCCATTATTTCGCCGATATTCAGCAGCCCGTACACAAGCGCTATGCTGCCGTCACCACTTGTCCCTTTTTTGATAACGCCAATCTCACGTGGTTGCTCGCTGATCGCACTCCGCGGACAGACCAGAGAGCACAACCCACAACCGTGGCAGAGTCCTGGGAACACCATGACTTCTTGCTTTGGCACCACGACAAGCGCGTTATATTCGCATGCCAAAGCGCACTTCCCGCAGAAGTCACACAGCTCGTAATTGACCGTTGGCACCAGTGTATACGCGGACTTTGTCTCCTGAATCACGGGATTCAAAAAGAGGTGTGAATTGGGCTCCTCGACGTCGCAATCGAGTAATTGCACGTGCCTGTTCGAAAGCGACAGGGCAAGATTCACTGCCACGGTCGTCTTCCCCGTGCCGCCTTTGCCGCTCGCTAGTGAAATGATCATCCGTTCACCGTTTTGTTTTGTTGCGTTGTGGGCTTAAAAATGCTTAATGCCGATGTTCCTTGCACGCAGTGGCGTCACTGGCTTCAATAAGCTCTCCAGCCTGAAAAGCTCGTATTGTGTCCTGCACCGTGCCACGGGCACCTACGTACACCTCAATTCCTAACTGCTCAAACGCGTTGATCGCTCGCGGACCTAACCCCGAGCAGAGCAGTACTTCAGCACCTGCCGCTGCAACGAGATCCGGTGTGTTGCCAACACCGCCAAAATGCTCGCCGGTATTCTTCACCACGTTCACCTCGTTATCCGCCATGTTCACAACAGTAAAGGTTGGCGCACGTCCAAAATGCTCACTTACTAAATCTTCCAATCCACCAGTTCCCAGCGTGGGAATGCATAATTTCATACGTTCTTTACCTCCTCTCTTCTTCTCCACTCAACTTACTCTTATAATCCTCCAGAGCCGCTCTGAGCGTGTTCGCGGCAAGTAGAGCGCAATGAATATTATCCTCGGGCAACCCGCCCAAAACCGACAGAACGTCCTTGTCCTGTATCCTTGACGCTTCTTCTACTGTCTTTCCTTTCGCCAGTTCGGTAATGACACTGCCGCATGCTGTTGAAGCGCCGCAGCCGTCGGTGATGAATTTGCTAGCCACGATCGTATCCCCTTTTACTGCAAGGTGTATCTGCACAGTATCGCCGCACGGACCCGTTATGCTGGCCGCACCGTCGGGATTCTTCAACTCTCCCACGTTCTTCGGGTTGTAAGCCTCTTCAAGCGTCCTTTCCGTGTAAATCTCTCGCTCTTCCTTCTGAATCGTCTCTTCCATACTCGCTACAAACTCGTCTAAACCTGAATAATCCTTTCTATCTACTTTTGACCGCTCTTTTTGCGTCCCTTTATCCATTTCTTGTATCCCAAATTATCTGATTATCAGTATGCCTGTATCACACAGTAGTGAATTCCATAAGGTATGAGCACGCTAAAAATAGGATAAGGAGGAGCTGATTTACTTCTTCAGCTCTTCCAAGCGCTTCTTTATCTGCTCTAACTGGTCACCAAGCATCTGCGCCTGTGATTCGAGCATTGTGATCTCCTGCTCCTTCGGCATTGCAGGCATGCCTATTGGCGCTGTCGCTGCTACTGCTACTGGTGCAACAGGCGTTTGCTGCTGCATCCAGGAAGCAAACTGCGGCATCTGGCCTGTCTGCATAAGATACTGCGCACCTGGCGGCATTCCCGTTGGACTTCTATCTATCCAGCCGGGAGAGTAGCCAAACCGCATCCACCCAGGCAAACCAGTTAGATAATACATGTTTCTCCTTCTATTTCCTCCCATTTTTTCCTCTTCGCCTCCTAAACAGACTTTTTAACAAAACATTTCTCTCAGGGTCTCGCCATTTTAGACCCGCATTTGGGACAGGTTTGCTGGAAACAGGGCACGCCAACTTGATGAGGCATTGTATAGCCACACTGTGGGCATCGGCAATCTCCGCCAGGGCCCAAACCACTGCCACCCATTCGTCCTCGACCCTGACCACCTCGTCCCACTCCTTGACCTCGTCCTCCACCACGGCCCATGCCACTCATCTTATCGTAGCCACCTCCCGTAGGAATAGCCATAATGTGGTACGGGGTACGTTGAAGGAGCTAGTGGCCCATACATGCCAGTCCACCACCCACTGGGAAGCCATGGGAAGTTCCGGCAGAATGGATAGGGGTTTCCCATGCCCCTTCCAGGTCCTGACCCAAACCAAAATCCTCTCCCAAATCCCATTCCTCTTCCTCTCGGCATTTTTATCACTCCTTTTTCAGTTCCTTTATCCGCTTCTTCACTTCTTCCAAACTCTTCTCCAAAGACTCAACCACCGCTGATAGCTGCTCGACGTCATCTTCTTTTGCTTTCGGCTCGACGGGCATTTGCTGCGGTTGCTGTGGTGGCATTGGTTGCTGCATGCCAAGTCCCATACCTCGGCCCATGCCTCTGCCGCCGCCTCGGCCTCCACCCATGCCTAGGCCCATCCCTGCGCCCATACCCGCATGAGCGGCAACCGTCGAAGTTCCCGTCTCACTGAGCTTACCGCTTTTATACATCTCAACCGCTTCTTTTACCGTGCCGTAAGCGCCCGTTGCGATTTTCACGCCTGCAGTCGAAAGCACCTGAAACGCATTGGGACCCATGTTACCTGAAATGACCACGTCCACGCCTTTATTCACCATTGCTTGCGCCGCTTGAATCCCCGCGCCTCCCGGTGCGTTCATGGCTTCGTTTGGCAGTGCTTCGAACGCCATCGTGTCAGCATCAACGATAACGAAATATTGACTCCTTCCAAATCGCGGGTCTACCTGTGCATTCAAATCACCCGCTGTCGCTGTTACACAAATCTTCATCTCTTTTCCCTCCTAAGTGAATATATATTCATATTGGTATATAAAGTTATTCCTTTGCTTTTTTACCCTCCACAAACGCTCGCACGTTCTTCACGATCTCTTCAAATGCCTTACTCACTTGCGACCCCGTGTGTAGCACAAAGGGCGTTCCATTGTCCGCAGCTTCGACCATCTCGGGATCAAGTGGCACCCTGCCGAGGAACGGCACACCTAATTCCTCCGCCGCACGCTCGCCTCCGCCGTACTTGAAGATGTTTACCTCTTTGCCACAGTGCGGACAGGTAAAACCACTCATATTCTCTATTACGCCTATGACGGGCACTTTCAAGATCTCTGAGAAGTTCACTGCCTTCCGCGAGTCAAGCAATGCCAGATCCTGCGGTGTTGTGACGATGATCGCGCCGTCCACCTTCTTCATCAGTTGCACAACGCTGAGCGGCTCGTCTCCTGTCCCTGGCGGAAGATCCACAATCATATAATCCAGCTCACCCCACTCCACACCGGACAGAAATTGTCGTATCGCATTCATCTTCATCGGGCCACGCCAGATAACCGAAGAGTTTTTACTCGGAAGTAAAAACGCGATGGAAATCGCTTTCAGTCGCGGTGTGACGGGAACCGGATAGATTTTATCTTCGTGTACTTCCGGCCGCTTCTCCTCGATTCCCAAGATCTTCGGCACATTCGGCCCGTGTATGTCCGCATCCATCAACCCTACATCTAAACCCTGCATACCAAGAGCGAACGCGAGATTCGCGGCTACTGTCGTCTTTCCTACGCCGCCCTTGCCGCTCATCACCATTATCTTATACTTTACCTTTGCCATTCGTGACTCTACCGTCCCTTCTTGCTCTTTTCCCTTCTCTTCGCCTTTATTTTCCTCTACTATTCCCTTTTCCGTGCTCATAGTTCATTTATCCCCCTCAGAAAGTCTTAAAATATCAATTAAAGCATTCCTCCTCGTCTGCACCATCTTCCTCTTCCATAACCAACCGGTACCGTAGGAGAAGGCTTTTGAACGTCATCAGCCTTGGTCAGTATGTAATTACCGCCCTCTATTCGAATAGCTTTACCTTCGACGAAGGCTTCGGCTATCTTCCGATGCGCTTCGCTTACTATCCGGTGGAACGTCGGTTGCGAAACACCCATTCGTTCTGCTGCTTCCTCTTGGCTCAGCCGAAGATGATCTTTCAGTCTTATACTCTCCAGCTCCTCCACCTTCAATACGCTCTCCTCTAGCTCTGAGTCTTGTCCTCCGTCTCCATCTCCACCACGCGGCTCGAACCGCGGCTCAAAGTAGAGGAATAGCGGCTCAAAGCCCACGCATCGGCATCGTCTTCTCCCTGGCATGGTACTATAATAGCTGAATATATATTCTTATTTACTTACTCTTAAAGTTTCTCGACCTTCCGTCTGCACTCCATCGCCAAGGGTTGAGGTTGCTCTGAAGTGATAATGGTAAGAGGGCGATACTGCAGCAAACGGCATGCTGTTCTCCCCGTGTACCGCACTGATCAGAAGCTTTTATGGGAGACCGTGTAATTAATAATAGAGCACGCACGTAGTCAGGAGTAGAATCATGCCACGAAAAGACGAGTTAAAGAATAAGGAGATCGAATGCCCGAAATGCTGGGTCACGATGCGCCAGGAGGAAGTCGAGGTCTTCGGTCCGAACATCATCATCGACCGCTGTCCCGAGTGTGGCGGAATCTGGTTGGATCACGGTGAATTGAACAAGCTGTTAAAAGACAGGAAACTCTCGAATTATCTGACCAAGCACATTGGTACTCAGAGCAAGAGCAAACTGGTATGTCCCCGATGCGGGTGGTTGATGGACATCGAGACCGCAGAAGACGTAGAAGTCGATGTTTGTTTGAAATGCGGCGGGGTCTGGCTCGATGCGGGTGAGCTGGAGAAGTTGCGGGAGATCTCGGATGCCGGCTTTGAAGGTGATGAACTCGCGAAGGCAGAAGAGCGGTGGGAAGAGCTGAGACAAAAGGATCGTGAATCGGTGCTTCTAGGACTCTTCAGTCGATTATCGCGACGGTGAGGTGAATAGAGGTCACTACTCCTTTAACTCCTCGTCCTTCAACCGTTCCACAATCTCCTTTATAACCGCCTTTAAATTCTGTATATTATCGTAATCCTCTGCTGATTCTACCGTGCCAGCGCCAGCCTTAACTATCGAAATCAGGTTGTCCAGAGCGCGTTCTATATCGTCCACAATGCTTACGGTCGCATGCCGAGACGTTCTCGATACCGGATTCAAATCGATGGTCACTACCTTCTTACCCATCGCGATTAAGGCTTCGCACCGATCACCGTCTTCTAACGGCGTCAGAACTGCGTCCGCATCGTAAATACCATCAGCGTCGACGCGTGCTCGTGCGTGCTCTATGCCAGGTATTCTCGCATCTGCTTTCACACCCAGCACGTTCGTAGCGCCGTGCCGCTCTAGGTGCTCCTTTATCTTCCGCACGCGCTCCTCAGTCCAGTAAAAGATGTTGACCTCCAGCGGCGCGTTCAGCAACTCGCTCAGCTCGATCACCTGTTCAGGCACCAGCGCCGCGACGTTGCCATTCACGGAGATTACAGGCTTCTTTGCTCGGAGCAGTAAAGCAGCGGCTGCTTCCGTCGCCCGCATCACAGACGGTAACGTTCGTTCACCGAGCAGATAATCGAACGCTTCGCCACGACCGTGCGCGATCAAGCCTTGCCTGCTGGTTATACCTGCCTCTATACCTTCAACGATCCTTTCACGCTTCACTAACGATTTGTACCGGGGATGTGACTCTGGAACTCGAAACATAAGCTTTAAACAACACCACTAAACTGGCTGATTATATCCGTTTAATGGTAATTTCACGCTTCTTCGGCGTTATCTGCTTCAGAATCTCTTTAAATTGCGCATCGGTGATCATGCTCTTTAATCGCCCCGTCTGCGCTAATGCAATGAGCTGATTCTCCAACAGCTCGGCCAGTTCAGGCTTTGCCATGCGAATGGTATTCAACCGCTCTCGTGCCTCGGAAGTGAGAATTTGCCGGATGATGTTCTTCTTTGCCTCTTCGAGCTCCTGGCGCTTCTGCTCCTCCGCTGCAGCCCCTGCGTGCTCCTGTTGCAATTGCTCAAGCTTGCGCCTCCGTAACGCTTCTAACTCCGCTTCATCACCGGCCATCTTTCATACGCTCCCTTACTTAATCTTCCTTCGGTTCAGCGTGCATAAGCTTCAGCTCGTGCGCAGTGTTGTCAAGGAACTTCTGGCCCTTCGGCGAGATCTTCCGACCTCTCTTCGTCTTCGTTACGTACTCCGCTCGTTCTAACTGCATAAGCACTTCGCGAATTATCTTACCCGACGCTTCTCGGAACCGCTCCTTCTTCGTACCCCTTCGCACTCTTCCACCGTAATAGGTGCGCAGCCTTGCCACTCCGACCGGCCCGTGGAGATAGATCTGCCGGAGCACGGACGCGCATCGCACCCACCACCAGTCTTCATTCTCTGGCGGTAACTCTTTATGCGCGCCTTTCTTGACATCCAAGCCCCACTTAGGCAGAGAAATCGCTTTATTCTTTTTCAACTTCTCCCCGGCCATCTTTACCAGTTTATCCGGTGGCACATCGTATACTGTCGTCATTTTATTTATCCATTTATATGCCACCAAGACATAAAAGTTTATGTACTAAAAGTAGTGGGTATTTGGTGAATGGAGAGCGCGTAAATGGAGGTAAAAATCGGTTTAGAATGTCATGCACAACTTCTCACGAAGTCGAAATTATTCTGCCCTTGCTCTACCGATTATCATAACGCCGAGCCGAATACGCACGTCTGTGCCACCTGTTTGGGCTTACCCGGTGCGCTACCCGTGGTTAACCGGCGTGCAGTACGCTACGGCATAAAAATCGCGCTCGCTTTAGGCTGCTCCGTGCAGTCCGACATCATCTTCTACCGGAAGAATTATTACTATCCTGACCTCCCACGCGGGTTCCAGATTACGCAGTATGATTTCCCCATTGCGTTTGGTGGCCTGGTGCGCATAGAGAGCGAAGACAGTGATGGCAACGGCGGAAAAGAGCGCGAGATCCGAATCACGCGAGTGCACATGGAGGAAGACCCCGGCAGGCTGGTGTACAAGGGAACGATCGATACGGCGAGCTACGCGCTCGTTGATTATAATCGGTCAGGAATGCCGCTGGTGGAGATCGTTACGGAGCCCGATCTCAGGTCGCCGAAGGAGGCTCGCATATACCTGAACAAGCTGCGGAGTATTCTGGAGTACCTGGACGTATTTGACGGCGATTTAGAAGGTGCGATGCGTGTGGACGCGAACATCTCGATCGAGGGCGGCGAACGTGCGGAAATAAAGAACATCTCGTCGTTTAAAGGCGTGGAGCGCGCTCTGCTCTTCGAGATAACGCGGCAGAAGAATATGCTGCGACGCGGGCTCACCGTACAGCAGGAGACGCGGCATTACGATGAAGTGCGCGGCATCACGCTTTCGATGCGCACGAAGGAGTTCGAGCACGACTACCGCTATTTCCCGGAGCCCGACCTCGTGCCGATTCGCATTGCGCCCTATGTCGATGGAGTGCGGCAGGAGATCCCGGAACTACCGGACGAAAAGAAGCTGCGGTTCGCACAGCACTATGGCATAACGCGAGAGCATGCGAATTCGCTCACCTACGATCTCCATACCGCGGACTTTTTTGAAGCGGTAGCGGCGAAGATCGATCCGAAACTGAGTGCGACCTGGATTGCGGACGTTTTGAAAGGTGAGTTGAATTATCGCTCCCTGTCCATGAAGGATGCATTGGCAATGATCTCACCCTACAATTTTGTCGCTATTTTAACCTATTTGAAAACGGGCATGATCACCGAACGGGGCGCGACGGAGATCATTCGGGAGACGCTCGATCACGGCGGTACGCCCAAGGAGATTATAGCGCGGAAAGGGCTGGGCAGTATCGGGCTGGACGCGATTGAAACGGCGATTGAAGCAGTGCTTAAGGAGCATGCAAGTGCCGTTCAGGATTACCGAGCGGGCAAAAAAGAAGTATTGAATTTCCTCGTCGGGCAGGTGATGAAGCAGACCCGAGGTAGATCGGAACCAAAAATAGTTCGTAATATGCTGATAGAGGCGTTATATAAGAAGGTAATAGACGATGCGACTAAGAGGTATTATGAACCTTTTTGAACACGAAATCCAGCTTCATCCGCATACCGCTCGATCAGCGGCTTTAATCGGTCGCTGTACCAGCCCTTCTGGATATATTGTGGATAAATCGGCAGCCGCTCCCGTAACTCAAACGGTGCGATTTTATGTCTGAGTTCTTCCTCTCGGGGCCAAGGCGCTTCTGGATTGATGTAATCAATCGTCCGTTCCGAGATGCCGCCGAGGTCCGATGCACCCAGCTCGATCAATTCTTTCGGTGAGGTTAAGTTCGGCGGCACCTGAATCGCAATATCATCGGGCAATAGTGAGCGCGCTGCACGCACCGTCTCTTTTATCACCTCAAACGACGGTGAGGGTGTCTCCCACATCGCCGTTCTCGGCTTCGGTAAGAACGGCTGGATAATAACTTCCTGGATATGCCCGTACTGCTTGTGTACCGATGCAATAGCTTCTAACGAGCGGATACGATCTTCGTTGCTCTCGCCGATCCCGATTAAAATGCCAGTGGTGAACGGTATTTTTAGTTTGCCAGCCTCTTCGATCATCTGTAAACGCAATGCGGAGTCTTTACCTGGCGAGTTCCTGTGCGCCTCCAACTCTGCAGTGGTTTCGAGCATCAGGCCCATCGAGGCGTTCACGTCTTTTAATTCAAGGAGCTCTTCCCGGCTCAACACGCCCAAATTGCAGTGTGGCAGTAACCCGTGCTGTATCGCGAGTTCACAGAGATGCTTCGTGTATGCAACGAGCGATGAAAAACCCTCTCTGGTAACGCGGTCGTTAAAGAACGAGGAAAGAGCTGCGTCTTCGGGATTCTCACCCCCGGAGAAAAGAGCCTCGGTCGCCGCGCCTTTGTTCAGCACAACGGTTACAAAGTCAGATACCGTGGTGACGTACGCATCGTTGCGGCTGCGCGCTCGAAAAACACAGTAGTCGCAGGCGTTTCTGCAGACGTTCGTCACCGGTATGAAAATGTTCTTCGAGAAGGTTACGTACTTGCGAGTCATCGTCTCTCGTAGAGTGCCTCGTTAACTATAAATAAACTCAGCAAATAAACTAACATAAGTAGAGTAAGGTGGATGAGAGATGAAAATAATACCCGGAGTAACCACGCAGGTTTTGGCTGCGCGCATTGCGGCGGAACTGGGCGGAAACGCCTCATTATGCGAGTTCAAGAAGTTCCCCGACGGGGAGTTGTATACGCGTGTGGTGGACGAGATAAAAGACGAGGAAGTAACGATTGTGCAGAGCCTCATGGCAGATTACGGCTTGATCTCCCTGTTGCAATTGATCGACGCCGTAGAAGAGGCACATAAAACGACCGTGGTCATTCCCTATTTGGGCTATGCACGGCAGGATAAGCGATTTAAACCCGGTGAAGCGATTAGCTCACGGGCAATCGCACGCGGCATCAGCTTTGCCGGCATCGTTGATAAGATCTACGTGGTGAACGTGCATAATCGGGCGGTGTTGCAGTATTTCGATGTCGATGCGAAGGAGCTCGATGCCGCCCCGTTAATTGGCGATTACATCGCGAGGAAGAAGATCGTAAAGCCCGTGATCATCGGACCTGACGAGGGTGCACGCGAGTTAGCAAAGGCAGTTGCTGCGCCGCACGGCTTCGAGTATGACGTGCTGGAGAAGAAACGGATTAGCGGCGAGGAAGTGCAGATAAAGCCAAAAGAGTTGAGCGTGGAAGGCAAGAACGTGGTCATTGTGGACGACATCATCTCCACGGGCGGCACAATCGCAGAAGCGGCGGCTATGCTCAAAGCACGAGATGCCAACGATATTTACGTCGCGTGCATTCACGGCCTGTTCGCGCAAAATGCCACCCTCCGCATACTCAATGCGGGTGTCAAGAGCATCATCGCAACCGACACCATACAATCCATCTTCAGCGAGATAAGCGTCGCGAAGATGATCGCCGACGAATTAGCCAAGTGAACGTCGTACCGATCGTAGAGGCTTGGGATAGCTCCTAAAGGCATCCGCAACGCGGTCTTCGTAAGTTCCGTAAACAAATACCCACAGCCAGGATAAGATACCCTGCACCTACCGCACCAACTGTGCCCAGAATATTTCCGATCACCAGCAAAGCGCCTAAGATAGCACTACTCAGCATCGCAATCTTTAGCGTGTATCTATCCACCGCTCTCTTTATCGCTTTTTCACTCCTTCTATAGCTGCGAATTGAACGACCAGAATTGCGAATTAATCGTCTTATGTCTCGCATTTCTGTGCCCGGTGTTAATTTCACCCAGATAAAAGCGGAGATCATTGAACCAATCACCACAATCAATAGGCCTATTACTATCCTTGCTGCAATTTGCCAATACGCAACGTTCGGATACGTGCTGTACACTAAAGGTGGATACCAGTCCCACGAGCTGTAAATGGGATCGAGATAATACATCAAGCCGGAAACCGGGATGTTTCCGTCATATGTTCCAAGAACAGTAATTCCGTGAGAATAAAGTAGTCTTCCAAGACTTTGTATAACTCCTGGCAGTATTCGCCCTAAATTCAAAAATACGAGTGGGACAGCAATTGCGTAAGTGAAGTGCACAAACGTAACTGGGATTCGGATTTTGCATCGGTAACCTGCCCTTTTCGATCGGTTTTGTATTTTCAGTTCTATACGGGCACTCATCAAATAAATGAGGCTGAAGAACACCGCGATGGTGGTAATAAGCGCTATTAGGTGATGCTGGAAAAGGATCACCATGTCGTTCTCCGCTATCCCCTGTGCTATTCCTTGCCCTTGACCTATAAGTTCAATCCCGCGGGGAATGCCACCAATTGCCCAACCGCTTTGGTCATGCACCCCATTAAAGAGCCCTGTAATTAGTTGTTCCGAAACGCCCGCAACGATGAAAAGACCCACACCTGATCCGATTCCCCATCGCGATACCACTTCTTCCATGTAATAGATGAGCATCCCTCCGACAAAAACCTGAAGGAAGAGCAAGAATGAGATGAAACGCAAAGATACTCCGATTAAGTCTGCAATATCCTGATTGGGCAGGTAAAAACCCCTCGTGTAGGTGAAACTTGCAAAAACAACAAAGCAGAGAACGAGCAGTTTCTGAAGGTTCACATAAAACGCCTGGTCCTTGGGATTGGTTAAGTCAAGTTTCAGCAATTTTGGACCTGCTACGATCTGTAACATAATCGAAGCATGTATAATCGGCATAACCCCAAGAGCAGCTAGCTAGAACCGCTGATCTGCAAAGAGCGCTCGCCATCTGCAGAAAAGGTCGAGCGACTCGGGAGCTAGCCCG
This sequence comes from Methanomicrobia archaeon, assembly GCA_016930255.1. Classification (NCBI taxonomy): domain Archaea; kingdom Methanobacteriati; phylum Methanobacteriota; class Methanomicrobia; species Methanomicrobia archaeon. The sequence continues at coordinate 17,381 of JAFGHB010000005.1, forward strand.
AAGAAAGGGATGTTACCTAAGGCGAAATAAAGAATGAGTATAGCGAAGGTAAATATGAGTTTTGTCTTGAGCGGAACATGCCCTGTAGGGCGTTCAACCATCGGGATCTTACGTAAAAAAGGTGTTAAAACTTCCCTCAGTCTTGTTCACCTCCTTTTCTCTTCGCTACTTATTCGCCGCCGAAGAAGTGCCGCATCATTGGGTACATCTCCATCATCTGCTCTGATGCCACCGACTCATACAGGTTGTACGCAATGCTCACCGCCAGGAGCAGCCCCGTACCTGATGCCTGACCAAGTGTGCCGAACATATTTGCAATGACGGCTAACACGCCCAGGAGAGCGCCGCCCATGATCGCTATTTTCGGTATATAGCCTTCCATCATGCGCTCTATGTTTGCAGGGTTCCTGCGATGTCCCGGGACTTGGAGCCCTGACCGGTAGATCTGCGCCGCCACGTCCTTCGGACCCATGCCCGTCGTGTTTATCCAGAACAGAGCGAAGATCATGCCGCCGATGATCATGAACGCAAGATCAACACCCAGTCGCAGCGCTATTTGCCAGCTTGCAACGTTCGGATACGCTGCATGCACGAGTGTCGGGAACCAGTCCCACGGACTGTAAATGGGATCGAGATAGTACATCAACCCGGAAACCGCACTGTTACCTTCGTACGTGCCGAAGAGGGTAATGCCACGCGAATAAAACATCCTGCCAAAACCCTGTATACTCGCCTGTAACGCTCGTACAAGAATCATTGGCAGCACACTCGCGTATAAAAGCTTGATAGGAAACCTGCCGCGAGCACCGCGTGCCATTGAATGTGCCAGTGGGATTTCCAAACGTGTACTCTCGAGGTAAACAACGATGAAAAAGACCGCGATGGTGGAGAAAAGCGCGATTAAGTTATGCTGGAACAGGAACGAGATTCCCCCACTCACGATGTTATAGCCAAGATCTCCTTGCCGTGCTAGTTCTATCCAGCGCGGGATGACACCCACCGCCCAACCGGTTTCGTCCGGCACCCAGTTTATCAGACCGGTGATTACCTGCTGCGAGACGCCAGCGAGAATGAACAATGACACGCCTGAACCGATCCCCCATTTCGAGACCACCTCATCCATGAAGTAGATGAGCATTCCGCCGATGAATATCTGGATGAAGAGCAAGAATCGGATGGTTCCGAGTGAGACCCCCATTAAGTTCGCTATGTCCTCGCTGGGCACATAAAAGCCAACCACGTACGTCATGCTAATGAGCGCGGTAAAAGCCAGGACGAGCATTTTCTGCAGGTTCTGATAAAACGCCTGGTCGCGGGCGTCGCTCAGATTCAAGTTGATAATACCCGCACCGACCAGCAGCTGTAAGACGATAGAGGCATCGACGATTGGCATGATCCCCAGCGCGGTGAGCGAGAACCGTTCGCCTGCGAAGATCGCCCGCCACCGACCGAAGAGGTCCAGAGATTCTGGCGATAATCCGAAAAGCGGCACGTTGCCAAGTGCGAAAAAGAGTATGAGTATACCAACAGTCCACCCCAGCTTCGATTTGAAATGAACGTGCCAACTGGGGCGTTCTACCATAGGGAATTTGCTTAAAGCAGCCGTTAACGCATCTTTAAAGTTTATCTCGGTCATCTATACAAGTAACACTTATATCCCGCTTTCTGCCTCTAAATCTACACTACCGCCCACTCGTTCTATCTTCTCCTGCGCCGTTTTTGATATCTTCTCCGCCTTGAGTATTAGCTTCCTCGTTACGTTTCCCTTCCCCAGGATCTTCTGTACGCCGAGTTCCTGGACATCGAGATAAATGCCATCATCTTTTTCTTCCGCTTTCCCAGCCTTGAGCAGTTCTCCCATCATCTCCTCTAACTCGCCCACGTTTATCGTCGTATCGTCACTGCTGTCATACTGATACGGCTTAGAGGCGTTATGTCCCTTGATTATCCCCCGTTTCAAAGACCATACCACGTGATGCGAGTACGCGCCAGCATGACCGGAGCCACCTTTGCTCCCTTTTCCTCTTCTCTTTTTGGCTGAGCCACCGCCACAGGTTCGTGTTCCTCTTATCCTCTTTATCCTCTTCTTCATCTCCGCAGACTCTCACCTCTGTCCTACCAAGAGTTTTAAAGTGTCACTTATATAGCTTTAGTTTTTTATACCTATTAGCACAACTAATAGTATAGCTTACTCTGTATTTAACAAATTAGAGGATTGGGGGAATAAGTGAGATGGTAAAAGTAGATATAAAGATAGAAAATGTAGTAGCGAACGCGAGGATTGCTGAGAGCCTCGATCTAGAATATATTGAATCGCAGTTAGAAGATGCAATGTTCACGAAAAAGAAGTTCCCAGGTCTGGTGTACAGGACAAAAGATCCGAAATCCGCTTTCCTTATCTTTCGCTCCGGGAAAGTGGTGTGCACGGGGTCTAAGACTGAAGCAGGCGTTCGGAAGGTAATAGACATGCTTGCTTCCGCACTCAGAGGCATAGGAATAAAAGTAGAAGAGCATCCGGTGTTTAAAGTGCAGAATATCGTCGCCTCTGCTAATCTTGGCAAGGAACTCAATCTCGGCGCCATCGTGGTCGGGTTAGAGCTGGAGGGCATGGAGTACGAGCCCGAAGTTTTCCCCGGATTGGTGTATAGAATCACTGACCCCAAAAGTGCCATATTGATCTTCAGCTCCGGACGGTTAGTTATCACCGGCGGAAAGACCTTGGGAGATTGTGAAAAGTCCGTAGAAGTATTACTCAATAAATTGACCGAGTTGGAATTGCTTTAAACGCAGAGGTACGGTCAGCAATCTCGGCTCCTTTTTTCCTGCACCTATACTACAAAAAAGGAATGGAAAAGGAGATAGAACAGAGCGGGTCGAGTGAGGTACGTACGAAGGCTCACACTAAATGAGTGCTTCCTTTAGAGTCTCCAGGTTGAACTGGGTATTTGCGCAGCCGTTCTTTGTCAGGGGGATACCGCGAACCGCCAGGCCTTCCGATTCCGCAACATTGAGCCCGAATTTTATCTCTTCCGGGCATGCGATTCCAGAAACCGCATCACAGTGCATGCATTCCAGGATCTTCCTCATACACGAGCCGCCAGGCAGAATGAAGACTTTATATCCCCGTGATTCGCCAAATTCCGCTGCTTGATGCGCTAAACAATCAGAAGAGCAGTGGTTGCAGGAATACGAGGACAAATCAGGATTAAAGTCCGCTTTGCACTGCCAATCCATATATTTCCGGCAGCAATGCGGCACCAGCAGGATCTTGCTGTCCGCGTTTTTGAAATCCTCCTCGTGTATCAGATTCTTTATTTGGAGATCCACCAGGTCCTCAACAATAGAGATCGCATCTTCCAACTGGATGCCGAGGAGCTTATCCACCTTGAACTTCCGCACGCTGGTTTTGGAGAACGAGCCCAGCTTCTTGTGCAATTGCCGTTTATCCACCACCTTCGCAATATCTTTGAAAAAGCCTCGCGGGAGTTTCGACAAATCGTAGTTGAACGGGTACGCCATAATCTAATGTTCACGTTGAGGTAATTAAAGATTAGCTATTATGTGGGTCTCTAAATGCCAGCAGGGATAGGCAGGCGAAACTATTTTGTCACCAATCGTTCTTCACAGGTATTGCAGCACCGCATGCCGGGCAGCTGTTCGCTGCCGTAAGGTGGGAATCAACCACATCAAATCCGTATCGCTCGATTACCAGTTCACCGCAATGCAAGCAGTACGTGTTCTCATAAGGATGCCCCGGAACATTGCCGAGGTAGACATAGTTCAGACCCTCGGATCGTCCTAGTGCCCGTGCACGCTCCAACAATTCGACCGGTGTCCGCCCGTCATAAAGACCACCTTCACGCGCCTTGTACGCTGGATGGTATTGCGTGACATGCCAGGGTATGTCTTTCCCGGCGTCGTCTCGGATTCGCGATGCGATGCTTCTCAAACAGTCCGCATCATCATTCACGCCGGGTATAACGAGTGTGGTGATCTCAATATGTACGCCCTTTCGCTTCGCAGCCCGTATATTCCGCCAGACGACTTCCACATCGGCGCCACAGTAGCGCCTCACCGCGTCCTTACAGCCCTTCACATCCACATTCATCGCATCCAGCCCGTGCTCTACGAGCAAATTCAGTGCATCGGAGCTCATATAGCCGTTCGTTACGTAGGTATTATAATAGCCCTCCTTTTTAGCCAGCGCAAACACGTCAAGCGCGTATTCGAGGAGCAGTGTGGGTTCGTTAAAGGAAATCGAAGTACCCTGACAGCTCATCTCCTTCACGAGTTGTACTAATCGCTCTGGTGAGATGTACTCGCAGCTCGCAGGTGTTGGTACGGATCTGCTAATCGTCCAGTTCTGGCACCACGGGCAGGAGAAATTACAGCCGTAACTGCCGACCGTTAGTGCTTTGCTGCCCGGGAAGAAATGGAAGAACGGTTTCTTCTCTATTGGATTCGCACTGATCGACGAGATATCGCCGTATCCCAGCGTATACAGTTTTCCCTCGATGTTCTTCCGTGTTTTGCAGAATCCTAACCTGCCCACCGCGATCTCGCAGAACCGCTCACAGGTTGTGCATCTTACACGTTTGCCTTTGCGCTGCTCGTATAACAGAGCTTCTTTTATGCAACTCGTGGTTTTCATCCCATCCTTCGACGCTCTTTGCTACAAGCTTTTTTAAGCCCGCGCACTGTATACAAAATAGATCATAAAGGAACCTAAATATAAGGAGAAGTGCCATAAACATGACGAAACGAATCGTTCCGTGTCTGGATACAACGTTTGATGAGCAGGGTAACGCGGTTGTGGTGAAAGGGATAGAATTCGAGAACCTCAAATACGCCGGTGATCCCGTTGCACTCGCCGAGAGATACGATGCGCAGGGCGCCGATGAGCTGGTCTTCCTCGACATCTCTGCGTCCTTCGAGGGTAGAGAGACGATGATTGCAATGGTTGAGCAGATAGCCGCGCATGTATCCATTCCACTGGCGGTTGGCGGCGGGATAAAGAGCATCGAGGACTTCGAGAAGGTCTTCAATGCCGGCGCGGATAAGGTGGGCGTGAACACCGCTGCCGTTAAGAACCCCGAGTTGATAAAAGAAGCTACCGAACGGTTTGGCAAACGTGTCGTGGTTGCCATTGACTGCAAGCGGAGATTTGAGGACGCAGAGGGCAAGACGCCAGTGCAACTGGGGGACGGCACGGAAGCGTGGTACGACGTCGTCATTTATGGCGGTCGCGAGTACGTAGGGCTTGACGCGATCGCATGGGCGAAGCAGGTGCAGGAGCTTGGCGCGGCTGAGATCCTCCTGACGTCGAAGGATAACGATGGGAGAACGGACGGCTACGACGTCCCGATTACCAAAGCGATTGCTGAGGCTGTGGATATTCCCGTGATTGCATCCGGCGGTGCCGGGAACATAGAGCACATGTACGAGGCGTTTGTCAATGGCGCGGACGCGTGCCTCGCCGCGAGCATCTTCCATTACGAGACGTACACGATCAACGAGATAAAGGAGTATTTGCGGGAGAAGGGGATTGACGTGTAACTCTAAGGGTAGACAACGCTTTTACAATTATTCCTAAAACGAGAATTAGAGCTAAGAATGGAACAGCATGAGGAAAGAGCCCCTCTTTTCAACCTGTTTTAATCAGACCACAACATAATCGCGGGGATCCAATTGTCGTACGTGCGACCATTAGCATCCGTGAACTCAGTGCAGTTGATCCAGCCGTTTGCGGTCTGTAATGTTCGATTATGGTGAATCTGCGGATACGAGCCTGTGCGGATGGTGTAGTTGTAAGTTTCATCTTTGTAGAGTATAAACGATTCGTTGAACTTCAAATTGTGCCAGTCTTCCACATAGCCGTTCCATGTTGCTGTTACGTTCCAACCGGTGCTATTCCATAACTTTACGTATTCAGAATGCCCACCGGTCCCAAGGCAGGAATAGGTGTACATTTTCGAGACGTTAAGGTCATAGAAGGGCGTGATGGTGCCGTTGTGGGTGCCGGGGATGCTGGGGTAAGTCCCAAAGCGAGTGTCGAAGATTGAGGGCTTTACCAGCGGTAAATAATCTTTATTCTTGCCTACACGAATGTCGTAAGGTGTATCACCAAGACCATCGCCATCCTCATCTGCTCCTGCGTAATCACTCCAATAATTCCCGCCCAGCCATGAACCACCGATGATGTTCGTTCCCGCGGTTTGTGTTATATTCCAGCTGTTTTTGCCACTATCCCACGCGTTGTGCGTATTGCTTAAATAATTGTTGTAGATTGTGTTACTATTTGAACCATAATACAAATAGATGCCGTACTCATTGCTAGCCATAATGTTGTTATAAAGTGAATTATTATTCGAATGATCGTATACATAAACGCCGTATTTGTTGTCGCCTATAGTGTTATTATTTAGATAGTTGCTATTTGAATATAGATAAACATAGATGCCACTATTACTGTTAAAATTAGCAATATTGTTAACTATTGTATTGTTATTTGAGCAATAATACAAATAGATCCCATAACTGTTATTCATGATGTGGTTGTTAATAAGAATATTATGATCAGAATACCAGGATAAGTGGATACCTCTGTCATTATTTTTCACAATGTTACTGGATATTATGGTATTGTTTATCTGGAAATACAGGAATATTCCAATTCCATTATTCAAAACAGAATTGTTAATAAGCCAGTTATTGTTGCTAGACCTTACTAAATCTATCCCACGACCGCTGTTATTCAAGACCTCGTTGTTTGAAATGATACAATGATCTGCACCATTTAGATGTATCCCCGCTTTGTCTATTATTCTTACACCTTTCACCGTGAAGCCCGTTATGTTTACATAATCTGCGGTTACATTAAAGACGTAATCATTTGGATCTGTCGCGTTCACGATACAGTTCGCAGAGCCGTTCTCTGATTTTATGGTCAAGTTAGCGACGTTCACGTCCACGTTCTCGTTGTACACCCCATCCCTTACGATAATCATATCACCCGAAGAAGCATTATCGACCGCTTCTTGTATTGTTTCGTAATCGTCAGGCACGTAAACGGTCTTTGTAGAAAATCGATTCGCAGTATTATTTGTTGAGGAATCGTCTGCACCACTTGAAAAAACCGTACCGCAGACCGCCATTGCCACAACAACTGAAACTGCCGCTATCTTCAGAAGGATTTTAGCCTCATCCGTTTTTATCATCCTCTTGCATTTCAAACTACACACTTAACATTTGCGTTGACGCTTATAAATTTTCCGATTGGTTCTTGATACAACGCAATTTTTTTGGGAACTCGCGGTTTGTGCCGAATTTACCTTTAAATAGAACCATCCTATCAAAGCTATACACCTGAACGCCTGAACTAACAGGGAAATCAAAAAAGTGCACTACATCATCGCCGAGAAAGGGACAACTGCAAAAAGACTCGCCGCTATTCTATCAGAGGGCAAAGCAAAGAAGCGAAAGGTAGGCAGCGTAGACGCCTATGAGTTCGACGGCAAGGTAGTTGCAGGACTCAGCGGCCACGTGTTCCGGCTGGACTTCCCCTCGACGTACAACAATTGGAGCAAGATAAATCCTGAGAAGTTGATTGACGCCAAGATCGTGGCGATCTCGCTGAAAAAGACGATTGCGAACGCGCTGGAGCAGATCGCAAAAGATGCCGAGTCCGTAACCATTGCTACCGACTATGACCGTGAAGGCGAGTTGATCGGTGTGGAGGCGCTCAGAATTATTAAGAAGATCAATCCCGACGTGCACGTTGACCGGATGCGGTACAGTGCAATCACCGAGAAGGACATACAAGAAAGCTTCGCCGCACGCAGCGAGGTCGATTATAACCTGGCGGCATCGGCGGAAGCGCGAGGGGTCATCGACCTGATCTGGGGCGCCGCGCTGACTCGGTTCGTTTCGTTATCCGCGAATCGTTTGGGTGAGGAGTTCTTTTCGGTTGGCCGTGTGCAATCGCCCACCCTTGCGTTGCTGGTGGACAAGGAGAAGGAGATACGGAAGTTCGTACCCCGTCCATACTGGGAACTGCACGCGCAGGTAAAGAACGACAAAGGCGAGATCTTCGAGGTTAGCCACAAAACGCTGAAATTCTGGGATAAAGCAGAGGCGGAAACGATAAAATCGCGCATCGAGGCGGCCAAGGAAGGGGTCGTCACCTCGGTCAAGACGCGTACGCGAACCGAAAAGCCGCCGACGCCGTTTGACACCACGAACTTCATTCGGGCTGCATCTGCCATTGGATACACGCCAAAACGGGCAATGAACATCGCGGAGAGCTTGTATCTCCAAGGGCTCATATCATATCACCGTACTGACAACACCACGTATCCCGAGACGCTTGATTTGAAGGCGTTAGTGGAGCTGTTCCTCGGTACTACGGACTTCGGCGAGTACGCACGCCTATTGTTAAAGAAGAAGCGATTGAAACCAACGACCGGTAAAAAGAAGACTACTGACCATCCGCCCATACATCCCGTCTCGGCAGCGGCATCGCCGGGAACGATTGGCAAGCCCGAATGGAAGATCTATGAGCTGGTGGTACGGCGGTTTTTAGCTACGCTTTCCGATGCCGCGAAATGGGAAGATACGGACGTTAAGATCGAGTTCGGCGACGAGGTACTGAACGCGAAAGGTAAAGAATTAAAGGACGAGGGCTTCCTCGCTATCTATCCGTATCAGAAGAAAGAGGAGATCGTAATCCCGAAGTTAAAAGAAGGCGAGCACGTGCACCTCGAAGAGATCGAGCTTGTGGAGAAGGAGACAAAGCCGCCGAAACGGATCTCGCAAGCGGGCTTGATAAAGAAGATGGAGGAGTTGGGCCTGGGCACGAAGAGTACGCGGCACGAGATTGTGGGGAAATTGTACGAACGGTCGTACGTGCAGGATAACCCCGCTAAGCCAACGGAGAAGGCGATCGCGCTTATCGATTCATTAGAGAAATACGCGGAACTGATAACGAAGCCGGCGATGACAAAGACGCTGGAGCAGGAGATGGAGGATATAAAAGCGGGCAAACGAACGAAGAAGATCGTTGCGGACGATTCGCGGAACATGCTGCGTGAGGTGTTCCAGGAGATGACGGAGAATCGGGCGGAGATCGCGAAATCGCTACGAAATGCGATGAAGGGCGGCGCAATCGTAGGAGCCTGCCCCAAATGCGATTCAGACCTCTTCATGGCAACCTCACAACGTGGTAAGCGGTTTGTGGGCTGCAAGAACTATCCGTCCTGCGATTTCTCGCTACCGTTACCCAAGAGCGGACGCGTGGTCGTAACCAATGAGACCTGCGATAAACATCCGTCCCTCTTCAAGCTGAAGATCATGAAGAAAGGCTCGAAACGGCCCTGGGATTTCGGCTGCCCGTATTGCAATTTTCTGCAGTGGAAGGCGAAGAGCGGTAACGGCGATGAAGATAAGACCTCCTGAGCTTCATCACAAAATTAAGCAGCGTCCAAACAGTGAGTTGGGATCGCGCTGTTTCCATGGACTTGATGGCGTACGCTCAGCTCAGTTCACCAATCACGGTGAGCACCGTCCGGTGATGGTTTAACGAGCGTAGGAAAACTAAAATCCGACCGATCATAATCAAAAGGGAGAGTGATACCGACCTGTTCAAAAAGAGTGGTTTTTATAAGGGGGTTTTATAATAAGGATAAGAGCCGAAATGAACAAGATGCTGTTCCAAGAGGAAGTGCAGTATTTCAATCGCAATTTATCGGAGGCGATCGAGCGGAAATTGCAGGGCTGTCACAATGAGCTGTTATGCGATGCACTGAGCTACATCAAGGATACCGGAGGGAAGCGACTGCGGCCGATTATTTGCTTCCTCTCTGCAGAGGCCGTGGGTGGCTCCCGTGAAGACGCGATCTCCACCGCGATAGCGATTGAACTCCTCCATAACGCTTCGCTGGTTCACGACGATATTATAGATAACAACTATATACGGAGGAAGAATCCGTCCAATCCCGCGATGTACGGTGAGAAGAAAGCGATCGTCATCGGCGATCTCTTGTTCGGACTTTCGTGCGAGATGCTCGCCCAGTGTGGTGTGCCGGAAGTCGTGAGCTTGGTCTCGAGTGCCGTGGCTGATATCGCGATGGGCGAATATCTCGAGTTTGCCTTACGCTACCTGCTTGAAGCGACCGAGCACTCGTACATGGAAGTTGCGGAACTGAAAACCGCGGCCACCTTTCGTGCGAGCGCCGAAGCGGGTGCCGTGCTCGGCGGTGGATCCGAAAAAGAGATCGAGAACCTTCGCAACTACGGTAACAATTTAGGGATTGCCTTTCAAATTCAGGACGACATCTTAGACATCTGCGGCGAAACGGCGAAGATAGGCAAACCGGTTGGATTGGACATCAAAAACGGTGAGCGCACGCTGCTTGTCATTCATGCATTGAACCACGCGGAATATCCCGAAAAGGATTATATCAAAGCGATTTTATTTGGGGATGGCGAGCCGGAAAGTTTTGACATTGATAAGGTGAGGACTATTTTGATAAAGTCCGGCTCGATCGATTACGCGCTTCGACTCTCCGCGGAGTTTGTAAGAACCGCGATCGATTGCATCGCAGGGCTCGAAGATTCGGAAGCGACGCAGAAACTGCAGTTCATTGCTGACTTCTCGCAGGAGCGAATAAATAATCACGTCCTGAAAACGCTTGGATAAGCTAGCAGTTGGTTCTATCAGTTTCATTTTTGCCTTTTGCTGGCTATCTCCTCTTTCGCTGGCTTACTTTCCTATACCAGTGCGTCGCACTTCGATCCCTTGAACGGGTTAACCTCTGGCTCGTAGCCGGTGTTTTGCCAAACTTCCACATAAAGGATATGGACGCGTTGGCCCCGGGAATCAACTCGCTGAATGATTTTTGGCCAAAAAAACGCCCGTTTAAAGGCTCGTACTAGCGCGAAATCTATTGCTCATCGGAAAAAACCGAAAGCTTTTTAAGTTACGAGCCAAAACGTTCATTCCATGAGTGCAGATATGTTATTGCTGGCGACCCTTTCAGGTATAGCGGTTCTCTTCGCTCTGGGGGTCTTAGTGAGCAAGGATAACTTCTATTCAGCGCTTTTCATGTCCGTAACACAGGTTTTTGTCGCGACCGTTTACGCGCTCTTTAACCTGCAGCCAGTGTTCGTTCTACTCGTGTTCATCTTCGTCGGTGCGATCGGTATAGTAACGGTAGCGCTTGCAGCAACGTACAGGTCTGAGCCGGAGCGGCAAGTTTCTGGATTGTGGGCAGCTCCCGTGGCTATAACTGCCCTTATCATTGCCTTTGCCCTCTTCTACTCGATGCTCAATACGCAACCGATGGCGGCCAGCACGATTGAATTTGAACTCGCCAATTTCCTGCCCGTTACAGAGTACCTGCTGATCATCGTTGCATTGATTTCGCTCGTTGTGCTCCTGCTGTTGTCTGTCTTGAAAATGAGTGTAGGGGGGAGAAGCTGAATGCCTGTGATAGATATGATGAGTTTGTCGATAATCTATGCGGCGTCGTTTGCGATCTTACTGGTTGGATACCTTGCAGCGATCTCGAGTAAAGATGTGATCAGACTTCTTATTGCGCTTGAAATGATGTTTGGAGCGGTGTTTATGGCGTTGCTGCCGCTCTTTTCCGTTGCGAGCCTCGTCAATACCGCGTTTGGCATCGCACTGATCACGATCTTCGCGAGCAGTGGCGAACTGTTGATCTTAATCTCCGCGATTGCCATGCTCGACCGGCAGAAGAAGAGTATTAAAACAAGCACAGTTACGATAGGAGGCGACGAGCTATGACGGGTATGTTTCTGCTAATCTTGATACTCCTGCCCTTACTGTCGGCGATTATAGCGCCACTGTTGAAGCCGAAGGCAGCGACGTATCTTACCGCCCTGTTCTTCTTACTGCCCTTCTTCGGTATAATCTACAGTGTTCTCACCAATTATACCCCAGTGATCCATCTAATGACTTTCTCAGCGCCAATTGGCGAAATTTATCTCAATTTTGACTTTATCTCTCATGCTCTGGGGCTTACGATTTGCATTGTTTCGGCTATGATTGCCATGTTCGCGTTACCGTACATGCAGCATCGATTCGAGGAGATGAAACTCGACGTGGAGAAGGAGTTCCGAACGTACATATTCCTCTACGATCTCTACGCGGCTTCGATGCTCTGGCTCGTTTACAGTGGCAATCTGATCCTGCTGTACGTGTTCCTGGAAATCGCGCTGATCACCGCGTTCCTGCTCATTTACTTCTACGGCTACGGAAGCCGGCAGTGGGTGGGCCAGTTATACCTGATCTGGAGTTTAGTTGCCGGTGTTCTGACGTTGGCAGGGATTCTTATCATCGGTGTTAACCATGACACGCTGGCTCTCAATGCGTTAATGCTGCCTGGTGTTACCGTTAGCACGGTGGCGTGGGCGTTCATCTTTATTGGTATGGTGATAGAGCTACCGGTTCTCGGTCCGCACGTATGGCTGCCCTGGGCGCACGCAGAAGCGCCAACACCGCTGAGTGCTTTGTTAAGCCCATTAACCGTTGGTCTGGCCGGGTATGTCCTTTTACGCGTGGCTTTGATCGATTACTCCTTTATCGTTACGTATCGGATACCAATACTCGCGTACGCGCTGTTCTCAAGCATTTACGCCGGGTTCTCGGTCTTCAGGCAGACGGATTTCAAACGACTGCTGGCGTATTCCACGGTGTCTCAGATGGGGTACGTGCTGGTAGCGCTCTGTCTCGGTCCTTTTGGACTGATCGGCCTGGTCATCCAGTACATGTCCCACGCGTTCGGTAAGTCAATCTTGTTTTCGTCCGCAGGCGGGGTCATCGCAGTGCATCACGGATTGCGAGACCTGAGGAAGATGGGTGGTCTGCACGATTCCATACCTACGATCTCTAATGCGGCCGTGATGGGTTTCCTGAACCTCGGCGGGATGTTAACGATAGGCATGCTCGGCGAGTTCTTCATATTACGCGGCGTTATAGAGACGTTTGGCATCAGCACAAAGGCCTTACCGGTGCTCTTAGCGGTGATATTCATGTTCATTCTCTCGGTTTGGTACGGGTTCTACACGATAAAGCGAGTTTTCTACGGTAAGCCGAAGAGCACGGAACGGCTAGAGATAAGCAGTTACCTCTACGTCCCGCTGTATATAATCGGGCTAGTGTCAATACTGCTCCTGTTCCCACCATTGTCATCCGCACTGATTCCAGGACTTAAAGCAGTTATATTAGGAGGGCTGATACCATGAACGAGTGGATTATCTTTTTGTTGCTGTTTCTGACACCTGTCGTCAGTAGCGTTCCGATTGCGTTAGCGTACAAGAGTAAGGAATGGACGGAGAAGCTGCCGTATCTCTCGGTATTCGGGATCTTCGTTTCGGTCGTGATGAGTATTTATATCTTCCTCACGTTCCCGGAACAGCAATACTCGTACCCGTGGATTCCCGAGCTGGGGATTAATATCGTGGTCATCACGGACTATCTGAGCAGGTACATGGGCGTTGTTACCGCGCTTATCGCGTTCTTCATCGGCATTTACGGCCTCGATTACATGAAGGGCGATTACCGACCAAGCTGGTACTGGTTCTTCTTCAACCTGTTCACCGCGTCCATGCTTCTCGTGGTGTATAGTGACAACCTGTTCCTGCTCTTTGTCGGTTGGGAAGGCCTTGGTGGCGCTTCCTGGGGACTGATCGGGCACTGGTTCCGGGACGACGATGATATCGCATACGTGGGTAGAGAAGGGAGAAAGGTCGGGCCTCTATTAATGCACTGGCCACCGAGCTTTGGTGGATGGCGAGCGATCTCAACAATTCGATTCGGCGACGTTCCCATGTTCCTCGCAATCGCTGCGATATGGACATTATCACCCACCCTTAATATCTCAGAGATGGACTGGGGCGGACTGTTCACCACGATAGGAGCTGCCGGGACGATAATACTCTTCCTCTGTTTCCTCATGGGGCTGTTTACGAAGTCCGCACAGGTGCCGTTCTCTGAGTGGCTCATGACCGCGATGACCGGCCCGACAACTGTGAGTGCGCTCTTACACAGTGCGACCATGGTGGCAGCGGGAGCGTTCGTATTCCTTAAATTGACGTGGTATATCGAGCCGTGGACCTTGCATGGTGTGCCGGGGCTTGAGACGGTTTACACGATCGTCCTTTTCGTTGGGCTTCTATCAGGCTTGTACGGTGCGCTTTCGGGATCCGGCATGCTTGAGCGGAAAGTTCTACTTGCGGCATCCACGATGTCCAGTATCGGACTGATGTTCGCATCGACTGCCGCTTCGTTCTGGGTCGGCCATTTCGCCGTGCTCGTCGGATTCTGGTATATGGCGGTGCATGCGTTTGCAAAAGCGAGTTTGTTCCTCGTCAGTGGCCATTTGATCCACGCGACGCACAGCAGGTTCCTGGGCGGCGGTCGCGAGTTCGCGAAGAAGATGACACCCGCATTTGTCGTTACCATCGTCGCTACTACGTTCCTCGTTGGTATGCCGCCGTTGACCGCATACTGGGTGAAGTCTGGAATGGACTTTGTCATGGAAGAGCTGCATCATGAGTTTGGTCTGCTGCCGCTTGCACTGCTTGTCGTTACCTCGTTGGTCTATTCGGGAATCCTCGCGAAGTTCCTCAGCTTGAACTTCATCAAGGGCGAAAAACCGCACCACGAGCATACCGAAGGCGGAGGGCTGATGAAAATCGGATACATCTTGATGGTCTCCGTGCTCTTTGTGATCACGTACCTGTTCCTCTTTACGGCTGGCGAGGCACACGTATTCGAAGAATTTGTGCACGAAGGGCAGGCCGAGGTGTCTATTATAGTGGGATTATCAATTCTGGTAGCGTATGTCGTGGGACTTGTTAAGCCCCGGATAAGCGCTCTTTCCAAGCTCGGCACGTTCTTCAGCGACCGGATGTATCTCCCATTCCTCAACGATTACATTGTGCCAAAGGTTGGTTTCTCTATCTCGGACGCCGTTCAGGACTATGGAAACGAGAGTATAGACGGATTCTTCAATACAAAGGTGATACCGAGCTTTTTCGGCAACGTTTCCACGAGAATCAGATCTATTCAGACCGGGTACCTCAGTAGATACGTAAACATAGTTCTCGGTGTTGTGATGGCAATTCTTATATTAGTCGCAATAGGAGGGGTGTTGCTATGATCTCAACGACGATAATGATGATGTTCGGGGCCTTAGTGATCTTGACGCTGTGTTCTGTAGTTGCCGTTAAAGTCCGTGACGCTGGATTGGTTGGCGCGATTGTAGCGATCCTGCTTGGGTTCGCAGCGGTTACGTTCTCGAACCCCAGTCTCATTTATTATAGCGCATTCGTGCTCGTGATTAGTTTCATCAACCTTGCTTCGCTCAAGACGATCAAGAGCGTCATTCAAGGCGTGGATTACGGCCTAGTCGGATTGATGGCGCTGGCAACGCTGTACATCTTCAGTACGCAGGATCTCGCCATGGTTCTGGCCGCGTTTGTGATCGTTTCCGTGCCCACCTATATCCTGGTGATGGTGCGCGAGGGCGGCACGAACGTAGAGGTGGGCGTCAAATACATCACCTTTATGGTTCTGGCCACCGTTCTGTTCCTGATCGGCGCGGTTACCTTGGCGTACACGAATAACGCACCGAACGACCTCCTGTACATCTTCGGCTACGTAATGCTCGTGTTAGGGTTGAGCATGGAAGTAGGCGTGGCGCCGTTGCACGAGTGGGTTCCGGACGTTTTCGCAAGTGCGGATCCGATTCCACTGTCTATCATCGCTTCGCTTGCCAAGGTCGTTCCGTTTATCATCGCTTTGAAGATACTACACTCCACTGCGACTCCGTTGATCGTTTCGCTCTCACTCTTTACCGCGGTGCTCGCGGCAATCTCCATGTTTACTGGTAATATCGGAGCGTTGACCTCGAAAGAGCCGGCACGCGTGCTCGCGTATTCTACGGTTGCGAACATGGGGTACGTGCTGGCATGCGTGGTGGTGATAGCGAAGCCGGAGTACTTCTATTTCGCGCTGACCGGAGCGTTGCTCATGCTGTTCGCAAATGCTGCGGGAAAGATAGGGTTCTTCAACGCGATCAAGAACAAAGGCGCGTTCTCACCGCTGATGTACATGCTTGCGTTCTCCTTCATCGGGCTGCCACCGCTCATGGGATTCTGGGGTAAGCTGTTCATCCTTTTCACTCTAGTCAAGGCCGAGTATGTCTGGCTGGTTGCACTGATGGTTCTCAATTCCGCAATATCGGTTCCGTATTATCTGCGGCTCGCGCGGGAACTCGGCGTCGGATGGAAAGCTGACCTCACCAATTACATCTGCGTCGCCGCGGTGCTTCTAACGTTGGTCACGTTCTTGCCAGATTGGTTCTTTAAAGGAATGGAGGTAATCGCCCAGACGATAAGTATAGCGATATAATGGGAAGAGAGAAAATGATAGAAAATGTACTGATAATCGGTGTCCTGATCGCTGTGTGCGTGCTGGTAGATCTGGTTCTGCTCTTGCTCGTGAAAGTATTGCCGAGGTATGACCTGACGGAGATAAAGACGATGCGGTGGGAAGCAGGGAACCCACCGATGAAGTTCCCGAAGTATACGCTGTCCATGCAGTATTTCGGGTATATGTACCTGTTCATGGCGGCGGAACCCGTTGTCGTTCTTCTGCTCCTGTTTGCAGCGTATCAAACGGTAAGCTTCCTGATGCTGTTGCTGCTTTCACTCGTCCTGATGGTGCCTGCGATCTATGCGGGCTATACGATCACACTTGAAATGGCGGAGGCAAGAAGCTAAGCTAGGAGAAGAGAAAAAACATAAAGAGAGGTGACGAGATAAAAAATGGAAAATCCAAACAAACATATAGACTTCCTCGAATCAGGACCCCTTGCACCGTTTAAGAAATGGGCTGCGAAGTGGAGTTTATGGCCTTGCCATTTCATTACATCCTGCTGTGGCGTTGAACTCGCCCATGCGTTTGCGTGCGGCTATGATGGTGAACGATTGGGAACGTTGAACCTCGGTATCGCGCGGCAGTCGAACTTTATCATCATTGAGGGGACGATCTCAAGGAAGATGGCGCGGGCGTTGCAATTCGTGTACGGGCAGATGCCCGACCCGAAGTTCGTGAACGTGATTGGCGCGTGTGGTGAGCGAGGCGGAATATTCTGGAACAGCTACAACATCACGCATCCTTCTGATATCGTTCCGGTCGATTTCTTTATCCCTGGCTGTCCGGTAACACCCGAGAGCCTTTTACGGGGAGTGAGAGCGCTTCAAGATAAGATATCAGGTGTAAAAAACCAAAAGACGATAGAATTCACGAAGGTGGAGCTGCCGTTCGAGCAGAAGCTGGAGGAACGAATGGTGCCCACATCGCCAAAGATCTATGCGCCGACGCCCGATATCCGAGTGGACGTTAAAAGGATGGTTGACTGGTCGTTCGGCAAAGGGTTAGAGGCTCGTTTCAAAAAGGACCTGAAAGGTCTTTATGAATCCATAACGATCACCGGTACGAATCGGATAGCGATAAAAACGACGCCGGAGAACCTGATAAAAGTTGCACAGCGGCTCAAGGGTCAGATGCAGTTTGACCACGTAAAGAGCGTGAATGTGATCCAGGTGCCGCACGAGCGGAAGTTTATTGTGGAGTACCTGACTTCAAGTTACCGTGTTGAAGAGCTCATGCCTGTGCTCGTAACCATTTTCACGGAGATCGGGCTGAAGGATCCGAAGATCAAGAGCCTGATGTCCATATGGGAGAGCGCGAATTATTCCGAACGGGAATTGCACGAGTTCTTTGGCGTCTGGTTCGAAGGGAACAACTGGATGGGCAAGAAGTTCTTGCTGGCGCCCGACACGCCGGATCTCCCGCTGCGTAAGGAATTCAAGCTTCCCGATGAGCGATACGTCTTTGAGAAGGATGTGGAGCCTGAGTTCATGGTGCCCATCGAGCCGCCAAAGGATCTGTATACCCCGATTTGGCAAGAGTTTATAGATGAGGCGTACGATAGTGACGAGATGGTCGTTCCCATAGGACCACACCATGCGGGCAGCGGGCATCTCAGGGTGACGTTCAGGATAAAGGGAGATCGAATCGTAGATGCCATTCCCGAACCGGGATTTGTGCACCGCTCGATGGAGAAGCTTGCGGAGAACAAGCTGTATATCCAGAACGTTCCGCTGTTTGAGCGTTTGGCGATCAACGATCCGGCGAACATGAACTTAGCGTACGTCAGGACGATAGAAGACGCGCTGGGCGTGGAAGTGCCGGAGAGAGCGAAGTATTTACGGACCATCATGGCCGAGCTCTCACGGTTAGAGGCGTTCTTCTACGACTCCGGGATATTCTCCCTGTTCTTCGGCCATACCACGGGCTTCATGTACTGCATGGCAATCAGGGAGATGTTAATCGAAGCGCTGATGCATATCTCAGGCTCGCGAAGCGGGCCTTCCTTCATCGTTCCCGGTGGACTGCGGCGAGACATTTCGGATGACGTGCTCCAGATGATCGATAACATCACGTTTGCAATCCACAAGAGGATGAAGAAGTTTGAGAACATCTTTGTCTATAACCCCGTGACGATAGCGCGAGCAAAAGGTGTCGGGGTGCTGACGAAGGAGGACGCAATACGCTGCGGTATGGTAGGGCCATTCCTGCGAGCGTCCGGTGTGAATTACGACGTCCGGAAGATCGCGCCGTATGAAGCGTACGATAAGCTTGATTGGGAAGTGACGACCGGCGACGACGGCGATTGTCTGGGCAGGTTCCTGGGCAGGCTGGAGGAGATACGCGAGAGCATAAAGATAACGAAACAGGCAGTGGACGCAGTGCGAGGTATAAAAGGCCCGATTCTGAGCGAAGATATCCTCGGCGAGTACAAGGAGGCTGCAAGCGACATAAAGGGCAGTTTCTTCAGAGTTTACGGCAACTTGGTGCTGCCAAAGGGTGAATGGACGACCATTACCGAGGCAGCCCGGGGCACGACGTTGTTCACGATTAGTAGCGATGGCGAATCGAATGTTCCGTACCGTGTGCGGGTCATAAGCCCCTGTTGGATGAACCTGAGAGGCTTTATGGAAGCGGTCAAGGGCGGACGATATGCAGACTTCTGGGCGGTGTATGGTAGCTTTGGGTACTTCCCACCGGAGGCGGATAGATAGGAGTATAGGAGAGGAGAAGAAAAATGATAGATATAAGCGGTCTCATAAGCACGATAATGAGCAACCAAGTGAATATCCCCTTACTGTACGTGATCTACGAGTTCTTGCTCACGATACCAGTGATCGGAAGTATCGTTGCGTTCATTTTTAACATGATCCCCATATCCGGGGTTCCGATCGTAAAGCTGATCATTGGATTTGTACTGTGGAAGCCGATGTTTATAATGCTCCTTTTGCCGGGGTTCGCGACGCTGGGTACTATGCTGCTCGTTTTGCCTTGGCTGGAACGGAAACTTGTGGGCCGGATGCAATGGCGGGTGGGTCCGCGTGAGATTGCACCGCGTACAAGAGGAAGTATTCAGTTGCTCGCAGATACATTCCGCTTCCTTTTCCAGGAGGTAATCATCCATAAGGATGCGGATCGCCTGTATTTCTTACAGTTCCCGTTCCTCTATTTCCTGCCCGTGCTACTCCCGCTCCTCTTTATCAATATGGGAGCTGCCGGTCGGCCACTCGTACCCATAGAGACGCCTTACGCACTGCAGATAATGATCGGGTTGGTCAGTTTCATGCCTGTATTCATCATGGGCGTTGGCTGGGCTTCGAACAACCGGTTCGCGTTCATCGGTACGGTTCGAGAGGCGTTCATGTACTTTGCCTACGAAATACCGTTTATTATGGCAGTGCTCGCGATGATTATCCTTTATGGCACATCAAACACCGCAGATGTTATGAGTCTCGCGTTAGGTAACCAAAGCTCGTGGTGGAACTGGGGAATCGTCCTCAATCCGCTCGCTGCGCTCACGTTCTTCATTGCAATGGTGATGGCGACCGCGCGATTGCCGTTTGAGATCCCAGAAGCAGATCAGGAGTTGGCCTTCGGACCGTTCCTCGAGTTATCGGGTATTGCCTTCGGGCTTGCGTACATAATGGCGTACGAGAAGATGTATGTGCTCGCTGCGATCATGACGATGTTGTTCCTTGGCGGTGGCAGCGGTCCGGTCATTCCCTATTTGGGCGATTTGTCCTACGGTATCTGGTTCGTGGTGAAGACACTGGTCATTCTGCTGGTCGGGGTCAACCTCCGTGGCGTGTATCCGCGGTATCGGCTTGACCAAGCACTGAATGTGGGATGGAGCGCAATACTCGTACTTGCTTTGGTTGCACTTGTATGGTCAGTCGTATTAGGAGGATTACTATGAAGAAAGTAGGAACACCGGACTACAGCACGTCGGACAAGTTAAAGACACATGTATCTGCACTGGGAACTGCGGCGAAGGAGATGCTCATACCGCTGAATATAACGACACACTACCCGCGGGAAAGGAAGAGGCAACCGGCCTGTTTCAGGGGCTATATGCTCTTTGATCCCGAGCGGTGCATCAGTTGTTTCCAATGCTCGTTTGTATGCCCAGCGAATGCGATCTGGATGAAAGAAGCGCCGAGCGGGCGATATTATCCGACGGTCGATTACGGTAAATGTATCTTCTGCCATTTCTGCGTGGATTCGTGTCCGGGCAGTGCATTACGGACAACGAAGATCCACGACGTGGCGTACAAGACCATGGACGAGATGTTCACGAGCACTGAAGAGCTGGTAGAACCGCCGAAGATAGTACGCGAGGACAAGGTGGTTGTGGACTACGTGATAGACCAGGAAGACCTCACGCTGAAACGCACGAAGGAAGTGGACGAGCTTATTGTGGAGGTTGAGCCAACCCCTGGGGTTCCACTGGTGAGTCAGTGTGTGGACCGAGGGAGCTGTATTGCGTGCAAGGTTTGCGAGCGAGTGTGCGAGAGCGGAGCGGTTTCGGCGGTTGTCGATGAGGCGACGATGACCGTGCAGATGAGTATAGATCAAGAGAAGTGCACCGGGTGCGGCTTATGTGTTAAGGAATGCTCAATGCAGATTTTAAGTCTTGTTAGGAAGTGAAGGAAGAGGGGGAGAGAGGAGAAGAAAGAAGATGGCAACAGAGAGTGAAGCTGAATGGGAAGTAAAGATCCCAGAGAAGAAGTTAAAAGATAGACTGTTCTTTGAGAACCTCAAGGCGACCGTGATAGACACGCAGATGTGCAGCCGGTGTTTGACCTGCGTCTCTATATGCCCGAGTAAGTTGATAGTAAACGAAGAGGACATCGTTGATTTCCCTGATTTCGAAGAGAAATGCCTTGACTGCGGTGCTTGCGTGCGCGTCTGTCCGCGATACGATTACAAGCCGAAGAGCGGCTTGGGCGATTACATTGAGTTCACGGCGGGGAAATCGAAGCGTTTCCAAGGCCAGGACGGTGCGATGGCGACGGAATTCATCTTCTCCGCGATCGACATGGGCCTTATAGACCGTGGCATATTCGTTGACCGCGATGAACAGTGGCGAACGCACGTGTTCCACGTTCAGGCGAAGGAGCAGCTTGAGAAGCTGCCGTTGGGCGGCACGAAATACGTCTTTGCGGATGTTCTTCCGGAATTGAAGAAGGCCGTGATGTTAAGCAAGGTGGGCGTAGGTGTGGTTGGCACGCCCTGCATGGTCTCAGGGGTACGGAAACTACAGGAGGAGTTCCCCGTTTTCAAGGAGAAGGTGAAGCTCGTGGTGGGCTTGTTCTGCACCGAGAACTTCCATTATAATGAGGTCGCGAAATACCTTGAAGAGAAGGGTGTTGACTTCTCAAAGCTGGTCAAGACGGATATCATGAAGGGTAAGTTCGTCGCGACCATGACGGATGACGAGGTAAAATTCAAGGTCAGTCAACTTTCGGATATACTGCCCAGTGGCTGCAATGTGTGTACGGACTTCACCGCGGTGGAGAGCGACGTGAGCGTCGGCAGCGTCGGTAGTGCCCCGGGCTTCTCGACGACCGTGGTGAGAACCGAGGTGGCGAAGGAGGTCTGGGAGTACATCAAGAAGATGGGTAACGCCGAAGTCGGTGAGGGCAAAGTAGAGGAGCTCGATTATCTGATTGGCCATAAGAAGCAGCGGGAGAAGAATATACCAGGACAGTAACCCGCGGATCCACGATTAGAGAATAATCGGGAGCTTTTACACCGCCTTTGTGTCAAACGCTGGTCTCCTCTTCTTTCAAATTGCGTACTTCGCCGAGATATGTGCCGTCCAGCAGGTACGCTTCCATCGTTTCCGTGCGGAGCAGTTTCGAGGCTACGGGACCTAATAGCTCGCCTTTCGCAGCGTTGAATGCGACACCGCCACAGAGCTCGTTAAATGCCGGCATGATGGTCACCCACGGCGCGTTCTCTTTAGTCAGCTCCAGCTTCGGATAGTGCTCCTTTACCGCCTCTGGATCGCACTGCACACGGATCCAGACGGGCTTCATGCTCGAATGCCGCGAAACGGAGCTTACCAGCCGTATCCGTGGATGATTGTGCCCGATCAGGATATACGGTGCGGTAAACAGTTCTGGTGCGGGCCAGGAATGCCCGTGTGTATAGCCGACGTTATCGAAGAGGAATCCTTTGGGGGTTTTGACGATTATTTCGTGTCTGGGGCTCCAATCCGGCTCTGCAACTTCGAGCAGTATTCTGTCGATGTAGCCGTCGTGGTTCCCTTTCACGATGTAGACCGGCGCATACTCTGCGAGCTGCGCCACGAAGAACGGCACTTCCTTTCGATCGGAATAGAGAATTTGCGGCACCGCGTGTTTCACATCGCCGAGCAGAATGATCACGTCTGGCTTCGCGGCTTTCACGCACGTGAGCGCGCGTTTCAGCAATTTCTCCGTCTGGCTGCCGATGTTGATGCCCTTCTGCCGGAAGGTGGCTTCGATGCCTAAATGGAGATCGGCAATCACCAGTGCTTTATGGTCGTTCTCGACGACGAGTGCGGGCTCATCGATCAACGGTTTGAGCGTTGGCGTGGTGGTGGTAGGGGTAGTAGCGGTCATCCTACTTGTAATTGTAACCTTGTATCTAAGAAAGAGTTTGAAAGGAACAGCGATTAAAAGTGAAAATGACTGGAGAGAAGTTTGATTTAAGTTCCTAGTGGTTATCTCTATCTATCTGTATGCAATGAGAGTCTTAAAACGAAAGCTGAAGCCGAAGGAAACAGAAACCGGTGAGAGGAAACGTGTGGGTGAGCTTTCGCTCGTGCCGGAATCGCTGGACGATTTATGGCATCTCAAGCACGTGATCGAAGCGGGCGATCTCGTCTATTCGCTGACGTATAGGAGAATGGAGGAGGCAACGGATAAGGTACGACCGGATAAGGTGGATAAGAAGCCCGTACGGTTGGGTGTCCGAACGGACGCCGTGGAATTCCATAAATTCTCACGCAGGCTGCGAATAAAAGGCGTGATTGAAGAAGGCCCGGAGAGCGAGCTGGGCGCGTATCATACCTTTAATATTGAGCCTGATGTGAAGCTGTCCGTGGTGAAGGCGTGGAAAGAGCACCAGTTGAAACGGTTGCGGGAAGCGGAGAAGGCGGTTGCTACCACCGAGGTGCTCGTCGTTACGGTAGAAGAGGGCGAGGCCGTAGCCGGCATTGTGAGACAGTACGGTGTAGACGAGCTCTTCTCGTTACGGTACGGCAGTGGCAAAGGCATGGAGCACGCAGGTGGCGGCAGTGGCAAGAGTGACTTTTTTGGCGAGTTGCTGAAGCACCTTCAAAACTCGATGCAAACGACGAAGGCGGACGCGCTCATCATTGCGGGCCCGGGCTTTATCAAGGACGATTTCTTCACGTTCCTGAAAGAACGAGATACCGAGTTAGCGAAGAAAACGCGAATCGAGCAGACTTCTTCGATTGGTGTTTCAGGGTTTCTGGAAGTCTTGAAACGCGGCGCGGTGGAGCGGCTGAAGCATGAGGAACGGTTGACGAAAGAGGTGACGCTCTTGGATCGGTTGATGGCAGAGATAAGCAAGGATGAAGGTGTGAAGGCGGTGTACGGCAAGGACGAGGTAAGAAAGGCGCTGGAGTACGGCGCCGTGGAAACGTTAATGGTAAGCGACGAGAAGCTCATGAAGTCGCGGATCGAAGGCGCAGAACAGGAGAAGGAAGCCGAAGAGATTGACAAAATGCTCGAAGAAGCTGAACGGAAACGGGGCGAGGTCGTGATCTTCAGCACCGAGTTCGAGCCCGGCAAGCGGCTCAATGCCCTGGGCGGGATTGCCGCGCTGTTGCGGTTCGGGATAATAAGGTAACTCGCATCATTGCTTTCGATTTTGATTGGACTAGATGGAAGGACGAGCACCCCAAAACGTTCTTCTTCGCTTAGAATTGTACGTGTACCGCTATATTACAAGGGCCACATCAGAAACTTCTTATTTCGCAAGACTATGAAGCGATGGTAAAATGTCAAAAAAGTATAATAAGCTAAAATTGCTATAGATAAAAGTTTAGCTGAAAGATGTGCCATATTTTTAAGGGGGAATAGTCGGAAGATGATATGGAAGCTGTTTAAACCAAATATTGAACGGCTGAAAGAAAAAGGGAACATTAATCGATTAATCAGGACACTCGGATACAATGATAGCGAGTTACGTAGAAGAGCAACTTTTGCTTTAGTACAGTTACTCGGTGAGGAAGATGTTGAGTCGCGTAAAAAGGTGATTCTTGCCATGGAAGAGACTATCACTCGTGTTGGAGATAAAGATCTAATTGACATCGTTCGACGAATTAAAAGTCAGATAATTGATGGAGAGAGTAATCGGTGCTTTTACTGCGGAAAGATAGTAACTTACACCAACGGTAGACGTTGTAGTTTTTGTAAATTAATGGTCTGTGATGACCACACCCTACCCGAAACACATGGGTGTAGAGGGGAAAACAAACCGCCAGTGGGCATCGCCTATACTCAAGATGGAAAAGCACATGCACAAGAAGGGCGGCGTTACGGAAAGAGTTTTTAGCTGGCCATTGATAAACTTACATTCCAAACAAATAAAGAAGAAATGGTGATCTTTAGCACCGAGTTCGAGCCCGGCAAGCGGCTCAATGCGCTCGGCGGGATTGCTGCGCTGCTGCGGTTCGGGATATAAACAGCTAGTGTCTGCCCACGCACGTCGCATATTATGTCGAGAAGCTCTAATTTGCATTCATTTGTTATTCATTCGTTCCTCTCTCCTTTCCTAATCGCCTCATTTTTGTCTTATTCTGGTAGGAACCCGTATAAACAATTCCCCGCCTAAATGAGGGATAATTTTATATTAAGGGAGCGCTAAGCTGTTTGTTGGATGACACTACGAAAGCGGACTCTGCTCATTGTAACCGTGACCCTCGCGGCGTTGATGGTGATTCTTTACGCCGTGGTGGGCGTCACCTTCATGAATAGCATGCTCGAACTCGAGGAACAGGATACACGCCAGAACGCCGAGAAAGTGCTGAACATCTTGGCCGATGAGTTCGTGGAATTGGACGCGACCACGTGGGATTGGGCTTCGTGGGACGACACGTATGCCTTTATTGAGGATGGCGATGAGGAGTATCTCAGCTCGAACCTCGTCGATGGAACGTTCATTACATTGCGAACCAATCTCATGCTGTTCATCAACTCGTCCGGCCAGATCGTTTATGGCAAAGCGTTTGATCTAGAGAATGAGACCGAAGTTCCGCTTCCGGCTGGTATCCACGCGCATCTCGCTCCCGACTCGCCGCTTATGCAGCATGACGATGTCGAGAGCAACGTCACAGGGATTATTATGCTCCCTGAAGGTCCCCTGTTCGTTGCAGCCCGTCCTATCCTGACCAGTGATGACGAAGGGCCGATCCGAGGCGTGTTGCTTATGGGACGCTACCTCGATGCCACGGAAATTGAGTATCTGGCTGAGATATCGCACTTGCCCCTCACCCTGCAGCTCTTAACGGACGAGCAGTTGCCGCCTGAGTTTCAGGCGGTGCAGAACTCCATGCCTGAAGACGAAGAATCGCCTGTTCTTGTCCAACCGCTGGACGAGCAGACCATTGCGGGCTACGTCCTCTTACGCGACATATACGGGACTCCCGCGTTTGCGTTGCGAGCGGATATGTCACGGGATATCTACGCGCATGGTCAAGCAGCCATGCGTTATTTCCTCGGGTTTATTCTGACTGTTGGGCTCGTGTTCAGCGTGCTGATTCTGGTGCTCTTAGAGGTCCTGGTCCTTTCGCCGTTGAGTCAACTCAGCAAGAGTGTCGAGGGGATTAGCGCACGCAGTGACCCGTCGGCACGTGTGCCGCAAGTAGGAAAGGACGAATTGGTGACGCTTTCGGATACGATCAATAGCATGCTGGCGTCGTTGGAGCAGTCGCAAACGGCACTCCGCGGGTCTGAAGAGCAGTATCGAATGAAGAACAGAGAGCTCGAACGGTTTACCTATACGGTCTCTCACGACCTGCGCTCACCGCTCGTTACCATCCAGGGCTTCGCCAATCTGCTCCAGAAGGATTTGAATGCGGAAAACCGGGAGAAAGCGGTGGAAGATCTGCGGTATATCAT
Organism: Methanomicrobia archaeon; assembly: GCA_016930255.1. Classification (NCBI taxonomy): domain Archaea; kingdom Methanobacteriati; phylum Methanobacteriota; class Methanomicrobia; species Methanomicrobia archaeon. The sequence goes on from JAFGHB010000005.1 coordinate 43,979, forward strand.
AAAGGCCACGGACAAGATGGACACGCTTCTGACTGACACCCTGAAACTCTCCCGGATCGGTCGAAGCGCGAATCCGCCCGAGTATGTGCCGTTCGGCGCGATCGTGCAGGATGCCTTAGCGCAGACCGCTGGCGCACTACAGGCACATAACAGTGCGGTCTCGGTTGCCGACGATTTCCCTATTGTGCACATCGATCGGATGCGGATCGAGGAACTGCTGGTGAATCTGATCACGAACTGCATCAAATACCGGAACGAGCAGCAGCCGGAACCGAAGATAGAGATCGGCTATCGTCGGGGGGCTGGCGAGGAGATCGTCTTCTTCGTGAAAGATAACGGTATCGGCATAGCGGAGAGCGAGCAGGAGAAGGTCTTCGAGCTCTTTTACCAGGTGGATAAGGAGAACGAAGGGACGGGTGCGGGGTTAGCAATCGCGAAACGAATCGTCGAGGTGCACGGCGGTCGGATCTGGATTGAATCGGAGCCAGGAAACGGGTGCACGGTCTGTTTCACGCTGCCCGTGCAATAAATTACTGTCATTCTGCTTGTTCTACTATTTTTATTTCTTCCTCCGTCAATCCGTACAGCTCGTACACCAGCCGGTCAATCTGCACATCAACACTCTTTATCTGCCGTTCAAAAAGCTCTTTATCTCGCTCAATTCTCGCCTCGTGGTATTTCTTCTGGAGTTCGAGCATGTTCTCTACTAAGGAAACGAGTTTATCGTGCTGCGCTTTTTTGCGGTCTTATTTTTTGTAATTTCACTTATTACCGTTTTTAGCTTTCTTAACCACGCTTTCCAGTACAGGATCCGGTTCTATCTCAACAGGTTCATTGGAACTTTTCGTTTCCGGCTTTTTCTCCTTTTCCTTCTCCATTTTCTCAACCTCCTATAATACTTAAAATTAAACTGATCAGCCCTATGAACATTAAAACGAGGGAACAATTAATATATTCAGCTTTCTTCTCTATTTTATTTTTGTTATGCTCGAAGGACTGGATATAGTTATCGATGAGTTGCTTCCTTACCTTTTTACCGTTCTCTCTCAGGTATTTTTCAGTGAGTCCCCTCGGTTTTGGATCTTTTCTGTAGCCTTCGACTTTGTATGCTGAGAACGATAAGAAAATGGATATCATAAACAAAGTCATACTTGAGCCAAATAGATATGAATTGCTTTGCGAATATAACTGTAACGATATTCCGATTATCACGCCAACAAATCCAATAATGACACTTGCCTTTGTATCGAGACTGTCAATCGACTGAAACTGCGTATTCAATGCATCTTTCACTTCGTTATAGATTAATTCAAGTGTTTCAGGGGGATAAGTATCTTCATTCATTTTAAGCCACCTTCCACCACCTTTATCTCATTCTCCGTCAGCCCATACAGCTCGTAAACCAGTTTATCGATCTGCGCGTCAACGATTTTAATCTGCCGTTCAAAAAGCTCTTTATCTCTGTCCATCCTTGCCTCGTGATATTTCGTCAAGTATGTTCTCCACTAAAGAAACGAGTCCCTTAACCTTTATTTTGGTTTGCCCTTTTGTGTAGCTCATTCACCCTATTTCAACCTTCATTTCTTGAATAACTTATAACTTTCGCATTATATCCATTTTTACACGCATACTCCTTTCTAACACCATCAAGAGGAGCAGGTGCACGTAAGATGACTCACTCTGATTTTGAGATCATTTAAAGCTAAAATTTCTCTTAAAAACCTCTTTTCCCTAGTTGATGTTTTTCTGCGCCACCCAGATATCGCAGACCACCCTGACATCTGTATCCCTTGTACTCAAGAACACTTCTTCGCATTCAACACCAACCAGCTTGCCCACTACCCGTACTCAAAACCCTTCGCTTCAAATATCCTCCCATTCCGGCTCTTTAATTTCGATCTACAGCCCGCAGCCGATAGACCATCGAAGCCTTCGCTTCGTAGTCCTTCTTCCTGTATGCAGCGATCTCTAATTACCTACCTACGGTCCGGCAGGTATTTGAGCCAGTGGAAGTTGCTCACCGAAATATCCCGCGTTCGCTGCGACGAAGGTGATTACCACAATAATCACAGCGATGACTACCAAGAGCCGGAACAATGGGTTGTCATAAATTGACCCTTCCGCCATGTTCGCAATTACCCCCTCTCCTCTCCTCTTCTCACCTTAGTTCAGTTCTCGAGCAGTAGAAGTTGATTGTTTGTAAGCATATAAAAAGTTTTCTGTATTTTTACCTATAGGAATAGCTATTGTTTACTGCCATGTGTTTATAGTATACCCTACGTAGCGGAAGAAGTAGAAACTCGAAGCGGCTGGCTGTGAAGAACAAATGAACGAACGAAAAACGTGTGCGGAAGAAAGGGAGAAATGGAAATAAAAAAGAAAAAAAGAAAAAAGAGAACTCAGTGGGTTGCGTTTAGTTAAATTACGCAAAATCCAACTGAGCGTACAACTGCCTTGCCTTGAAGTTCTGTAACGAGATCGCGTCTGACGGACAATACGCAGCGCAACTGCCGCACCCGATGCAGCCCTCCACGGTAACGCGCGCAAACTTCTTCGTGCCGCTGGTCGTTGTCATTATGTTGTAGGTAACCGCAGCTACTGGCTCTTCCACCAATTCGATCGCTTCGACCGGGCACATCTCCACGCATACGCCGCAGCCGGCACAGATAGCCTCATCCACGACGGAGACTATTCCCGGCGTCTCGAGGAAGTTCTTCGCTAAGAGCACACACGCCCTCGACGCTGCTGCGCTGCCCATGCCGATACTCTCGTCGATCAGCGCGGGCGCAACTCCGGAGCCACAGATGAACACGCCTTCGTTCACCGTATCCACGGGCGTTAAGATCAGCTTTGGCCGCTCCTGCGCCTCCATGAAGAACCCGTTCTTCAGCGGTATCATGAACATCTTGCTCAATTGCCCGTTCTCTGCCGCAGGCTGCATTAATGGGCTGACCACGATCAAATCGGGCTTTATCTGGATCTCATCGTTGAAGATCACATCGAAGACCGAGACGATTCCGTCCGCGAATGTCGGTTGACGCTCCGCATCGTATCTGATGAAGGTCACGCCCTTCTCTCTCGCCGCTTTGTATGCCATCTCCCATTTGCCGTACGTCTTGACGTCCTGGAAAAGCACGAACACGTTCAGCTCCGGCTTCAGTTCCTTTGCCTTTAACGCATTGCTCACCGCTTCGATGCTGTTGTACTTCGCGTTAACGCCATCGCCCGAAACGCCGTCTTGAATCATAACCACCGTGTTCGCATCCACAGTAGTGCCTGCCAGCATCTTCGCGAAGTCGGTTTGCGTTACCACGTTGCCCGCCTGGCCGTAACCGAAGTAGCCCTCAGGTACAAACTCGCGCGCGCCGGTTGCAAGCACTGCTGCACCGAAATCAATATCTTCATCCGCGCCCCCTCCGGTTACCTTCGCTTTAAACGCGCCTACTCGGCCTCTAACGTCCTCGATCGCGGCACCCGTATACACCGTTATCCGCTCGTTGCCCTTTACCTTGCCAACCAAATCCGCTAAGACGTCTGCAGCTTTCACATCGCTCTGGAACTCGGTGGCCTCTGTCAAACTGCCGCCTAATTCCGCTTCCTTCTCCACCAGACAGACCTCGTAGCCTGCATTCGCGATGTCCAGCGCTGCAGTCATACCTGCCACGCCGCCACCGACAACCAGCGCGTTCGGCGTCACCGGATACTGCTCAAGCGGTATCGGTTCGAGATATCGCGCACGCTCGACTGCCATGGTCAGCTGGCTCATCGCTACGACCGTCGCTTCCTCCTTATCGTGCACACACGCACATTGCTCCCGGAGGTTCACCATCTCGAGCAGATACGGATTCAAGCCCGCCTTCGCACACGTGTCCCTGAAGATCTCTTCATACGCGCGCGGCGAGTAGCCTGCAACCACTATTCTGTTCAGGCCTTCGTCTATTATTCCACTCTCTACCGCGCCCATGGTCTCTTTCATGGTGTTCGTCTCGGTATTCACCACGGCCACATCCCTCAAGCTGCCCACGTGCTCTGCGACCACAGGTATATCCATTGCACCCGTAACCTCGCCTTCGCAACCGCAGATGAACACGCCGATCTTCGGCTCTTCGCCTACGTCCACGTATTTACGCTCTTCCTGCCCAGGGATCTCCTCCGTCCGTTCGGATAACTGCGCGGCCTTTGCTGCTGCTCCCGTTGATAGTATTACGCTTTCACGAACCTTCATCGGCGCAGTTGCCGTGCCTCCTGCGAATATACCCGGCACACTCGTCTCCACCGGGCTCGTCATGCTCGTCGCTATAAAGCCATAAGGATCCAGGTTCACGCCGGTCACCTCAGCAAGCTTTGCCATCGTCTTCGACGGTAAGAGACCGACTGCGAGAACCACCATATCGAGATTTAACTGCTCGATCGTGCCGTTCGCTAAATCCTCGTACTTTACCGTGAGCGCCCCGCCCTCAGCCAGCACTTCCGGAACTCGTGACCTGATGTAATGCACACCGTATTTGTCCTTTAACTTCGCTACCAGCTCCTCATCCTTGCCGAATACGCGAACGTCCATGTAGAAGACGTACGCGTCAATGGTGGGATAGCGCTCTTTCAGCTCCCAAACCTCTTTCGCCGTGTAGCCACAGCATGCCGTCGAACAAATTTCATTCTCCTTACATCGTGAGCCGATACACTTGATGAATCCGATCTTCTTCACCGGCTGGCCATCTGAAGGTCGCACCAGCGCGCCTGTCTCACTCACCGTACAGGCACGGAGCATCCCTTCAAACTCCAATGACGGGACCACGTCAGGATTATCAATTGCATAGCCCTTCGCGATGTCATCGTAAACGTCATAGCCCGGCGTCAGCACCACGCTCTCCACGTTGAGTTCCTTCCCCCCTGACACATTCAGCTTGAAATCACCCGCTGAGCCCGACAAGCCTTCCAACTCGCTTGAGAGCATCAGTTCGATGTTCGGATGGTTCTCTATCTTCACTATCCGCGGCGATATGCCGGTTTCACATTCCGCCAGCTCCGAGACCTTACCGCCGAGTCTGTCATTCTTCTCTATCAGATAGACTTTGTAACCAGCATCTGCAAGGTCAAGAGCCGCCGTGATACCGGCAACACCGCCTCCTATAACTGCTATTCCCATTTTTACACCACCTTCTCCAGTAGTTTCTTCGTGTCTACGGCATTCTTCTGAAGCCCCAGCTTATTCGCGTCAATACCAAGCGCGAGCCCCAACAACTGCGTGATATACACCACCGGCATTTCGAACTTAACGCCTAATGCTTTCTCCACATCTGGCTGCTTCGCATCCAGCATCATGCCGCACAGCGGACACGCAAGTGCTATACAGTCCGCACCGGCATCCTTCGCCGTCTGCAGGATCTTCCGCGCCATCTCGAATGCGAGATCACCTCGCGTCATCATCAGCGGCCCGCCACAGCATTTCGTCTTCATGGAGCTGAACGGAACGATCTCGCCTCCGATTAACTCGATCAACTGGTCCATCAAGACCGGATCGTCTGGATCGTCAAATGCCGTCTCCGGCGGCCTACCCAAATAACAGCCATAATACGGTGCTACCTTGAGCTCCACCTTCTTCACTAACTTACTCTTTATCGCATCCATGCCGATATCGTTGACGAGGACTTCGATTACATGCTTCGGCGTTACCGTGCCGTTATACTCAAGCGAAGGATCGATCCCTTTTATTGCCGCACGTAACTCCTCGTCTTCCTTCAGTGCATTGTTCGTCCTCGCTAAATTGTAATAGCAGATACTGCACGGCGTCATGATGTCCAAATTACCCCGCTCGGCAATGGCGAGATTCCGCGCATTTAACGCGTATACCAATCTCGGATCCTCCGCTTCCGCCGCGCCACAACAGTTCCAGTCTTCGACTTCTTCCAGCTTAACGCCCAGCTTCTCAAATACGGCTTCCGTTGACAGGTGCTGCTCCAGCGCCGTCGCCTCTGATGGACACCCCGGATAATATGCAATCTTCTCTATGCTCATTTCTCTTGCTCCTCTGCCCACGCGAAGATCTTCTTCATCACCTCACGCTGCTTTATCTTCGATGGTAGCAATCCTTTCGTCACACCGTGACCACCGAGTGGCCCCATTTTACCTTTGAAGAACATGCGCATACCGAAATCCATGTAATCCTTCATCATCGCTTTTTGCCCCGCAATGAACGAGCCTTCTCTCTTCGGGTAGTATTCCATCGCCAGACCGATATCATAAAGCCGCCCGTACTTCTCCAGGGTATGCAGGAACGCTATCTCAAAGAGTGGTCTCGGGCTCTCGATCTTTATCTCGCCTGCTGCCTCTGCCTTCTCTGCTAACCGCCGCATTACCGCGAGCACATCGCCAACCACCACGTCTTGCGGGCATCGCGCCGTGCACGTCTGACAGATAGCACAGATCCACAAATCTGGATTGGACAACACTTCCTTCCGCATTCCCAACAGGCTCATCTGGATAAATTTACGTGGGTTGTAACTAGGAACGAGTTCGGTAAGTGGACAGCCGATAGTACACGTGCTGCACTGGTAACATGCGGTAAGGTGCTCCCCTCCCGGCTCCTTCAGGATCTCGTTTTTAAAGTCCGGGTCCAGTTCCCAGGTCTTTATTGGCATTTTATCTCAAACACTCTTCTAGCTCTTCATCCTCGTAGGTGGTGAACGGTAGAGGCTCCTTTACATCTTTACCCGGCACGTACTCGAAGATCTCCTGCACCTTCCTTGTAAGGACCGGATAGAATCTCGTCAGTGGAATATCTTTCGGACATGCATCTTCGCACGCGCCACAGGCAACACAGGTCGTGCTGACGTGATACACCCTCGTGAGATGGTACATCAGCTGATTTGTTGGTACTGCGATCGCGCCACGCGCCTCTGCTAAGTTCAGCAAGTCGCCGCCCGTAGGGTTCCCTATCGGCTGATCAAAGAAGCATTCTTTACAATAACACACCGGACACACGTCTCTGCAGTTTTTGCACACGATACAGTCACGGAGGAACTCTTCCAATGCCGCCTCGCTGTCGACCTTCGGCAGCGCATCTAAATTCGCTTTCGCTTCCGCTGCTATCTTCTGATTCTCCGCTGCCCTATCCAACTCCTTGTCTTCTAGCGTTAGACCCGCAGCCGTCAGAGCCGCATCACCCTTCTCCGTCAGCCCTGCAACGACCACCTTCGAGCCGTTCGCCTGCGCGAGGGCTATATCACCAACGTCTGCAAGCCGGTTGTCACAGATAGCACAGGCATCCCGTATCGAAATCCCCTTGCCTGCCAGGTCTTTTATCTTCGCACTGTCCACCTGATCGCCGATAGCCGCATAATTCGCTGCATAAACCTCATTCGCGTAGGCTCCCGCGCAATCCACGGTTATAAGAAGCACACTCTCCTCATCCAGTTGCTTGAGCTTGACCAATTCAATTGCTGCGCGTGTCTCGCAGGGTTTGGCTACAATACCCACTTTCTCATCGATCAGCCAGCCCTTAACGATGTTCGCGGCGTTTACACCGAACGACGGCGCGAAGATGACTGACTCGGGCGATGTGATCTTATCCTTGTCCCTGACGAGCATGTAGGATACACCAGCCCCTACTCGACGCGGTATGACCAAGGCATCGACGACGTTGTTCTCCAGCAATCCCTTAAAAAACCCTTCTAAATCCCCATAACTGAGCTCTGTTCCTTTCATAGTATCTCATCCTTCATGGGATTCGGTCCCACTTCTTTTATGTGCGCTGCCAGGTTCTTCATGGTATTCGCGAATTTGTCACCCTCCGACGCGCTGATCCAGTGTAATTGGACTCGGTTATCCAACCCCAACTGCTGCAGGATCGTCCTCATTGCGGCTATTCTGCGTCTGGAATAAAAATTCCCCTTTATGTAGTGGCACTCCCCTGGATGGCAGCCCCCGATGAACACTCCGTCTGCACCATTCAATAACGCCTTGAGCACAAACATCGGATCTATCCGCGCCGTGCACATAAGCCTTATTATCCGGATATTTGGTGGGTATTTTTTCCGCGACGTCCCTGCCAAATCTGCACCCGCATAAGTACACCAATTACAGGTAAATCCAACGATCTTTGGCTCAAAATCCTCCTTCTCTTCTCCCATTTTTTATCACCTAGGTCTATGCTTCCTTTCCTCGATAACTTTTGGCTAATCTTCTATTAGGTATAACCTATATAAGTTTTTCGATATTTCTTAACGCACCACCTTCTTCGACGCTGGGCTACGGCACGTGTAACTGTTTAATACGAGAAATCCACATAAGATACTGGGTATGGTGCGGTGAAAACGCTTGCTTTTGGTAGAAGAGAACTGAAGTTAGGAAACGGTAGAGCACGATTCTACACGGCTCCGCAATTGACGACGCTGATGCTTGGTGCTGCTAGAGGAGGGGTAGCGGCGCGTACGAGTGGTTTGAACTCGCCTGATTGTCGTACGTATCGACGACGGCCACAAGGTTACGATAACGGCTACGAACATAGAGAAGGAGGCAAGCTGAAGTAAAAATGACGCTCTCACCGTTCAAGCCGCCGCAGCTGATTCTACTCCACGCACCAACCGTGTATGATTTCCGCAAGTATCCGCTCATGTTCGGCCCGATCGCCGACGGCGTGCCCTCAACGCCCTTATTCGAGATGTATCCAATCGGCTTCTTCTCTATCGTGGAGCATCTGAGCAGAAACGGGATTGGAGTGCGGATAGTCAATTTGGCAGTGCGAATGCTGAGTAGCGAGGATTTTGACGCGGAGAAGATGATACGAAAGCTCAAGCCCAAGGCTTTTGGCATCGATCTCCATTGGCTGCCTCATGCACAGGGGAGCCTTGAAGTCGCGAAGATCTGCAAGCAGTATCATCCCGAGATACCGGTCATCTTCGGCGGATATTCCGCGACCTACTTCCACGACGAGCTGATTCGCTATCCCGAAGTGGATTTTGTTATACGAGGTGATTCCGCGGAAGAGCCGCTGCGACAACTCATGACCGCAATCGCTCAGCAGTCTTCCGCCACCACCTTCAGCGCTATCCCGAACCTGGTCTGGAAGGATAGCCGCGGTGAGGTACACGTAAACCCGTTTACACACGTTCCAAACGAAATTAACAAATTCGGGAATAATTACGTCGCGGTGTTCAAATTGGCATTGAAATACCGCGATGTTAAAAGTCTGAGCCCCTGGAAAGGCTGGACTTCACACGAATGGCTCGACTATCCGATCACACCCGTGATCACCTGCCGTGGCTGCATCCATGATTGCACCTTCTGCGGCGGTTCTCGTACCGCGCTGGCGCTCTACTGCAATCGGAAGAGACCCGCGTTTCGCGACCCGCACTTAATCGCACAAGATATCATAAAGACTTCGAAATATACCCGGGCGCCCATATTCATCATCGGCGACCTCTTTCAACCAGGTAAAAAATACGCGTACGCCATCTTAGAAGATCTGAAAAAAGCTGATCTCAAGAATCACCTCGTCTTCGAGTTGTTCAAACCCGCACCAAAGGATTATTTCGACCGTGTGGCGGAATCGGTGGAGCACTTCAACTTCGAGATATCGCCCGACAGCCATGACGAGCGGGTACGAGCCGCGGAAGGGAAGTCGTACAAAAATGCGGAGGTCGAGAATAATCTGAAATGGGCCCTGGATGCGGGCTGCAACAAATTTGATCTCTTCTTCATGATCGGCCTCCCGCAACAGACCTGCAAATCCGCGATGGAGACGGTGGAGTGGTGCGGAGAGCTGATGGAGAAATTCGGCACGCGCGTTGTCCCGTTCATTCTGCCTTATTCGCCCTTCATCGATCCCGGCTGCATTGCGTACGAGCAGTCAGAGAAGATGGGCTATACGATCCTGCTCAAAACGCTCGAGGAGTATCGAACGGCGTTGCTATCGCCGAGCTGGAAATACGCCCTGAATTACGAGACAAACTGGATGACGCGGGACGAAATCGTCGATTGCGCGTATCAGGCCGGGCTGCGAATGAACGAACTGAAGCGAAACTGCGGCTTGATCGACGAGCAGCTCTTCAAGAAGACAGAAACGCGGATAACGCTCGCTATCAACCTTACAACAGCCGTGGACGAGATCCTGGCGCTCAATGACGCGTCCGCCCGGCAAGAGCGATTGATGGATTTGAAACCCGAATTTGATACGCTCTTCAACTCGGTCATCAACGAGAAGGTGCAACTGGATTGGCCGGCTGCGAAGCGTGGTTTGAGGATTTTACCACTCTTAAAGTTAGCACTACTCGATTCCTTAACAATGCGACGTGTATAAAGGCAGATTTAAGCAGCGGGACGCGGAGCGGGACGATGAGGATCGAAAACACCCGCAATTTGGATCCCTATCTCGTAGAAGATAACGAGGGGGATCGCGACGATGAGCTGACTCACGACGTCGGGCGGCGTAAAGAACGCGGCAAGGACGAACATGATCACATAGATGTATCGTCGGTATTCCTTCAGCGTCTCGAGCGGGACGAGTCCGACGCGAACAAGAACGATGAGAAGAAGCGGAACTTCAAACGCGACGCCCAGTACGAGCGTTATTATGATGACGAACGATATGAATTCGTATATCGAATACGTGGCGGTAACGCCACTCGCCGCTGACATAATGTGAAGATACGTGAGGACTATCGGCAGCATGAGAAAGTAGGAGTAGCTTATTCCCAAAACGAAGAGAGAGACGGCGGTGATCACCAATATAATGAAGTGCGACTTCTTCATTGGATTCTTTATGCCAAACCGCACCTTCAACATCTTGTAGACGTAGTGGAACACAAGCGGAATGACCAGTATGACGCCGATGACCAGCGCCATCTTCAATTTCAGCATGATCACCTCCACGGGCGATATATAGATGAGCGTTGCACCTTTGGGGAGGAGATCTTGCTTCATTCGCTCTAATACGGGATCCAAGAATTGAAAAGAGATCATAAACCCACCGAGAAAAACGACGGCAATGGGTATGAGCTTTTTCTTTATCGCTGCCGTTATATATCCTAACTCCTCACTGATACTCGCCATCGTCTCGTGCTCCTATTACTATGAATGGAGAAATGATAAAATACCAAGCTAAAACCGAAGCCCGGATGAAGACGAAAGAGAAACTGCGGATGACTGACGATGCGGCTCTCGAGTTAGATGGCCCAATAGGGGATAATGAGATACCGATATTCGAGCATCTCGAGGAACTACGAGAGAGGCTCATCGTCTTTTTGATCCCGTTCTGCATCGCTACGATCGCAGCGTATCCGTTTTCAAACATCTTACTCCGCCGCATATTATTCCATAATCTCTTCCCCGAAGAAATGGCCATGTTTGTGTATAGCCCGATGGAGTGGATGAGCGTACGGCTCCTGTTCTCCTTCTTACTCGCCTTCTCTGTTACGATGCCCTTGCTCTTATTTGAGCTTTTCGCTTTTATGCGGCCGGGTCTCTATCCGTCCGAACGGAAATTCTTCGTGATGGTTGCCATCCCCTCGCTCTGCTGTTACGCCGTCGGTGCTATCTTCGCCTATTACTTCGTCCTGCCACTCATCTTCGGCTATCTCATCAACTACTCCGGCGATGTCGCACGGGTTGCGCTTTCTGCGAAGCGGATCTTCTCCATCATTCTGTACACCGCGGTGAGCTTCGGTCTGATCTTCCAGATCCCGTTCGTAATGACCCTGGCGGTGAAGCTGCAGATAGTCACGTATTCCTGGCTCAGGGACAAGCGAGTGATAATCTACGGGCTGATAATCGGCATCGCGTTCTTTGTCATTGCGGACCCGACAGGAATCTCGATGATCATGGCATTGGTCTCGATAGCGCTTTTCGAGTTTGGATTGCTCCTCACACGCTATATCGGACGCAGACACAAGTAAAAAAGTATATCACCATGCTCTGAACTCACTCTTTGATTGCTTGATTGCATCGGAAATTACAAAATAATCAAAATAGAGGAGTGCCAGAGTGAAGTGATTATCACCCTCCAGAAAGACCAGAGCAAAACGTTTCGATGCTTTTTATATATATATGCTCGCCCTATTTTAATAGTATAATAGAAGAAGTCAAATTGTGAGGTGCAAAAAGCCATGATAGGTCCAACTGAGATGATGGTAATTGCAGTAGTGGCGATTGTTTTGCTATTCGGAGCAGCGAAGGTGCCGCAGCTTGCCAGGTCGTTTGGGCAGGCGATGGGAGAGTTCAAAAAAGCGAAGAAAGAATCCGAATTGAGCCTCAAGAGTTTCGAAGACTCCGTAGTGGGCGATGAAAAAGAGAGAGCGGAAACGGCATCACCAGCGGCGAAGAAGGGCGAAGAGGTCAATATAAGAGAAGTAGCCGCTTATATGGGTATCGATACCGAAGGGAAGTCTGACGAGGAACTCAAAGAGGAAGTTCAAGCGAAGATGAAGTCCTCTTCCAAGTAAAGTAAGTACGACCACCAGTTTATCCGTGCCCGTCCCCGTAACGAGGACCGCGAAGTTTAACACCGTGCATGCTCCGGGTAACCTGAGTTACTTGGCTTCATGTACTTTTTTCATTGGGCTTAGTGGCACCGAGGTTCATTCATCCAACCCAACCAACCCCTTCTCTTCACTCCAAGTTGGAGCTGATTAGCGTGTGTATCAGTGTAGACTATCGCGATAATTTTGAATGCGAGGAAAACGAACGCGTTTTTGAGTGCCCGTTATATTACCTTTATACTTACAGTCTCCACAGACTACACCAGTAAAACAAGGTTTGGCACTACTCTTGACTCGTTAAACGACGGCAAAAAAGGGGGTTTTAAACACCTCGTTACGTTGACTTCGAGTTGTATAGCAGGAATAGAAGAGAGATCGAAACAAAACAAAAAATAAAAAAAGAAATAGGTGGTTGTGGAAGAGCTCCACAACCTTTTTTTTGGTTTCTTATAGCCCAAGTCCAGTATAGAATGTTCCTATGTTTGGTAAGATGTGCCCCATAGGCACGTTCGTACCGAACATCACTGCTCGTCCCATAAGCTCGCCGATGAGCACAACTACAAACAGAGCAATTGTGATCATCGAAGCCATCGCCATGTTCTTCTTCGTCAGTGGCAATGCAAGTACTATGGCGCAGATGAAAGCCAAGCCGACGCCTATTATCCATCGTGCCATGTAGAGCGAGGAGTATTCGCCCGATAGCATGCTCGTGAGTGTCTCCTCCTGTGCAACTAGTGCATATTCGGTCTCTGCAGTTTCCAACATGCCAGTATGTACGAAGAGTCCTACGGCCAGCACAATGATCATCACCAGCGAGAGCCCCATCGTAATCCAGAGCATCCGTGCTAACGGCTCGTCTCCCTCTTTCTTTATCGCATATTTCACCGAAAGTACTGCTGCCACCGCCGTGACACCGCCAAGCAGCGCGGTAACGTAGAAGAACAGTATCGTCGTTGGATGGTTCAAAGAGGGCAGCGTGTACACCATGTACGCAGCCGCACTGATATAGGGGAACACAAGTCCCACAATCGCAGCTAAGACGCCAACAGGCTTTCGAAGCACCATGAGTTTTCCGACTATCGACGGTATCACTGGGAACCATTTGAGACTGCCGTATTCCGGCTCAAAGAGCCACATCACCGTATATATCACTGCTAAGATGACAAAAACGGTAAGCACCAGTACTTCTTGACTCAGCAATGATGAGCTCACGTTTTTCGTCATCGTCATCATCGCTTGGATCGGTCGTGCCTCGTGCGAGAGTATCCCAATCAGGCCGATAACGGCAACCGGGACACAGACCCATGCCCCAGTCTCAAAGAACTTCGCCTCGTCCTTGCCCTTTGCGAGGAAATCCGCGATGACCATTGCGATCAATGCACCCACTGACATCTGACTGAACACCGTGAAGATCACGTATGAAGTAACTGCACTACTCATTGTTCTCTATTCCTCCATTACACGCGCTCTTGCCAGGCCATTATGTTCCGAGACTTCGCTTCCCTATACTGAGACATTATTTCGTTTATATCGCCTCCAAGACGGGCCTTCGTCGAGCAGAACAGTGCACACCGTGGGCTTGGTTCTCTATCGCTGGCTACCGGCACAAACGGCTGTACGCATAAGGTGCACTTGTCCATTATCCCTTCGTATTCCGCAGCCGCACCCTCCAGCTCATGCGGATATTGTGGTGCGCCAAATGGGCATGCCCACCCGCAATAGCCACAGCCGATGCACTTGTCCTTGTCCATCAGAACAATACCGTCCTCGTCTCGCTTCTCTATCGCCTTCACCGGACACGCAGCCTCACAGGGAGGATCCGTGCAGTGCATGCAGGATACTGGTATGTTCTTCTCGCCCGGTCGCCCCGCGTTAATCGTCACAACCTTCACTCGGGCTGTTCCGTGAGGAACCTTGTTCTGGTCCTTGCAGATCGCAAAGCACGCTCCACAGTTTATGCACTTCTCAATTACGTTCAGGAATTTATAGGTTACCATTTTTCATTGCCTCCTACGCTTTGTACACCTTGCAAAGGCACGCTTTCGTCTCTTGCATGTTTGTCGACCTGTCGTATGCGTCCACACAGATGATGTTAACGGAATCACCAAGTGCGAGTTCCGCGGTTCCAGGTGGGTATCTATCCTCATACGACACACCTTCAAACCAGCCGGCCCAGTGGTACGGACAGAATATGGTCTGGTCGTTCACACGCTCCGTTACGTTCGCTCTCACTTTGATCCGTCCTCTCAGCGTCTCGACCCAGACGTAGTCCCAATGAGTGATACCGAGCTCCAGTGCTTTACTCGGGTTGATCTCAGCGTACATTTCAGGTTGTAGCTCCACCAGGTATTCACATGATCGCGTCTCCGCGCCGCCACCCATGTGCTCGACCTGTCGTCCGGTCGTAAGAATGAGTGGGTAGTCATTCACCAGGTTCTTCCGCTGTTCCTGGATCGTCTTGTAAAGACACGGTGTCCGGTAGTGGTCCGCAACATCGTCATATGTCGGATATTTTGCAATCAGGTCAGGTCGTGGGCTCTCGATCGGCTCTCGGTGTATGGGAACTGGATCAGGCAGGTTCCACGCTCTGAATCGTGCTCTTCCTGCTCCTGACGGGCAGATATTCTGGTCCAGCAGTGACTTGAAATCAGCATCGATTTCTGTCTTCCAGCCGGGGCCGTCAGTACCATCAGAGTTCTTCTCGTCGTAGCCTGGTCCGATGTATGAAGCACCTAACTGGCTCTCGCCATCGTCCGATACCGGATTTCCGGGTGTCGAATCCGCGCCTCTGAATCTCGGTCTAAATTCGTTGCCGCCTTCCCAGATCGGGATATCATTCCGGTACAAGATCGGTGTGCCAGGATGTTCATCGTTCCAGCAGGGCCATGGCAGTCCCCAGAATTCACCTTTCACCGGGCCACTCTTCGCCTGGCAATCCTCACAATCGAAGACGCTACACTCGGTAATACACTGCGTTTGCTGTCGCTTGAGCCGCTCTGGCGACTGGCGCATCATGATCACGTTAGCCCCAAGATTGATCTCCCTGAGCACGTCCTCCGGGTATTCGTTATAGGTGAAGTGCTCAGCGAACCCAAGCCGGGTTGCAAGCTCCTTTATGATCCACCAATCAGGCTTGCTGTCGTAAAGGGGCTCCACGATCTTGTTTCGCCACTGCACCTGTCGCGCACTGTTCGAAACGCTTCCGGTTTCCTCGAATTGCGTTGCTGCAGGCAGTACGATGATCCCATCGGGTCGGTCCGCAAGTGAAGAAGCAATCGTCGCATGCGGGTCAACGCCAACGAGTAATTCGACCTTTTCCATCGCCAACTTCATCCGCTTCATCTCGGTGATCGAGTTCAGCGAATGGCCCCAGACAAACGCCATCTTGATCGGGTTTGGCTGATTGATCGGGAATTCTTCATTGAGCACGCCTTCGTACCATCGTGAGACCGTTATTCCGTTATAGTTCATCATCGCCTTGCCATTGTGCTCCGCGAACTTCGCCTTCATCTCCTCGAAGGTTATTGGTGCATGCCTGTTCCAGACGCCGATCCAGTGCTTCCACGAGTTATCGTCGAGTCCATAGTATGCGGGCAGCCAGTGCGAAAGCACGCACATGTCAGTTGCGCCCTGCACGTTATCGTGGCCTCTGAACGCATTCGTTCCACCACCGGGTCTGCCGACATAGCCCATAAGCATCGAGAGGCAAGCCATTGCCCTGATGTTATTCGTGCCCACGGTGTGCTGTGTCGCGCCCATCGCCCAGCAGATACAATTAGCGTACCCTTCACCGCGCGGTGGGAATGCCCAGTCTTGCGCGAGCTGTCGTATGGTAGCTGCAGGAACCCACGTAATGTCCTCCACAACTTCCGGGGTGTAGTCCTTTACGACGTCCCACCATTTAGCAAACCCGTATGTCCTCTTTTCTATGAAATCCGTGTTGTGCCAGCCATTATTCACGATTACGTTCGCTACTCCCCATAGCAATGGAATATCCGTTCCAGACCTGAACCGCACGTACATATCTGCCGCTGCGGCAGACTTGGTGAAGCGCGGGTCACACACGATGAACTTTGCACCTCGCTTCTTCGCTTCGAGGATGTGCAACATCGCAACAGGATGCGAGTTGGCTGCGTTCTCACCGAAGAACAGAACGACCCCTGAGTTGCGCATGTCGTTCCACGGGTTGGTCATCGCACCATAACTCCACGTGTTCGCCAAACCGCCAACCGTTGTGGAATGGCATATCCGCGCCTGATGGTCTACGTTGTTCGTGCCGTTAAAGGCTGCGAATTTCCTGAATAAGTAGCACTCTTCATTGCTCGTCTTGGCAGATCCCATGTAAAAGATCGAATCGGGCCCGTAATTCGCCTTGATCTCCTTCATCTTGTCGGCGATCTTATCCAGGGCTGCGGTCCACGAGATCTCCTTCCACTGGCCCCCGACTTTCTCCATCGGTGTTCTCAGTCTGGTCGATGAGTTGAGTATCTCTGCTATCGATGTGCCCTTAGAACACATCGAGCCGCGATTTATCGGGTTCTCTAACCACGGTTCAAGACCGATGCATACACCATCCTTTATTTTACCATGGAATCCACATCCCACTGCACAGTGAGAACAGGTGGATTTCACGAGCGTCACACCGGCTTCTTCAGGAGCTGCCACTGCAGGTTCAATCAAATCACCGAGCTTGGAAGGATATGCACTGACGCCGCTGATACCACTCAGAGCTGCTGCAGTCCCTAAGGCACTCAGTTTTGTGAACGTCCGCCTTGACATCCTGATA
Source organism: Methanomicrobia archaeon (assembly GCA_016930255.1). NCBI lineage: Archaea > Methanobacteriati > Methanobacteriota > Methanomicrobia > Methanomicrobia archaeon. Next base: position 61,238 of record JAFGHB010000005.1, read on the forward strand.
CCGCTATTTTTACCTATAGATTTTGTTCTTGCCGCCATTATTTCACCTCTTTCTACTTCTATTTTACCTCCTCTAGTTGTAACTCGATACCTCTACTATATATAAAAGCTTTTCGGTTTTGACAGCCTTGTTCAAAACTAAGAACGTGCAGAGATCGATGGATTGTCACGGTATGCTGTATAGAACTATTCCTAGATCTGCATATGAGATGGAGAATCTGACCTTGAAAGTAACTTGGTAACTAGCTGCTTCCTCGTTTCTGCCTCCAACACTCTAAAGATCACTGAAAAAAATCCAAACTGACTTACATCTGGGCACGTAGATGAAGTGTCATGAGCGAAGAAGAGCTGACGGGGATTTAAACGTAACCTTTTCAAACAAGAGTGAAGAGAAGAAAGAGCGTTCCGCTTTTACCTCGTACTTCTCAACAGCAGATACGCCACCGCTAATAAGCCACTCGAAGCGAAAATCGCTTCGTAGCTTGGAGCCCCCGTCATAGGTGTAGGGCTAGAGCGGTTAGGTACTCGTACTTCTCAGTGTTTGTACTGCCTGCTCCAAATCCCCCTGCAGCCTTTTAAGCACTGCAACGGGTGTTGATGGTACCAATCCCAACGCATCAATTTCCCTAAAGTGGTTCGCAGCACTACTGATATAACCGGCCGCTGTTTCCAGATCATCAGGATCGTACTCCATTGCCCCCGACTCGATATATTCACAGCCCACTTTGAAATTCTCCAGTGCTAACGTCAAATGACTTTTTACCGGTTGCATCTCTGAAGAAACCTCGGAGCCCTCTAATTCCTCCAATGCCAGCGTAGCAATATCATAGCCACTCCGTGCCCCAGCCTCACACGTGGTACAGTCGAAATTCTCAATAGCAGAGGCCATAGTTGTCGCAGCGCTTTCGAGTTCAGTCATCGTAGCGCTATACCACTCCTCGAATTCGCGATCGTCCATGGATTGCTTTGAAATGCATGCAAGTGAAAATACTATCAAAACGAGAAGTAAAGCCGTAGCGAGATATCCAAAAAACTTTGCTTTTCTCATTTTTCACCTCCTTACAGTTAAGAAACTGCTTCCTGCTATAAAAAAGGGCAGCTTGTAGCGAGCAAATGATAAAAGTAGGGACCCTGAATGAAGGGAGTGAGTCAGACATAAGTTTATATAGCCGTGATAGCATCCCATTCATTACGCGAGGAAATGATAGATCAAGAAAAGAAGAGAAGGAAGAAGGAACTAACCGAGCTGCTTGAACGAGAGGCACTCTTTCTTGAAATTACACGAAAATTGCACGGACGAGTACAGAATGTCTTTGCTCCTCGGCCAGAATCGGTCGATACATTAGCTGAGGAACTCAAAGCCTGTGAAACTGACATTGTCAAGCGCTATTTCTTCCCAGTCGACAAAACGATAGATACGTTTACCGATAAACCCTCCATTGCCCGTGAGGACCTGATTAAAGCAAGTGAAGAAGACCGACAGACGCTTCTCCGGTTTCTCGATGTCCTTGATAAGGCGGTTATGATTAAGGATGAGGAGATCACCGAATCAAAAAAGGAGATGAAAACAATCCGTGAACTACTTACGGACTCGTAAGACCTAACGTGAAGGGCTCCTAAAGAACCCGCCCCAAATCCCGTAGAAGACAATTCAGGTCTATTTGCAAAGAGCGTCTTATAAAACCCTCAACGCCCCATACCTTGTTTGCGAGGGATATGGATAAATAAGAGAGGAGGCTTTTTATTTTATTTATTATAGAGAAATGAAAAATCCTTACGAGCTGAGCGTTAGACTCATGTGCGACAAAGCGGGAGAGAGAAGGAAGTTTGCAGCCCCTAAATTACCGCTAGGAATTGCTCTCTTTATTCTCTCACTCATCCTTATTTCCGGTATTGTAACTGCGACCATTCCTCCTGTCGCTCGAGCTGCTAGTATTGCGCCACCGTTTAACCTTACAAGCATCGACGGCACGGATTTCAGTCTCAGTGATTACCGGGGAACGGTTGTGGTATTAGACTTAATGGCAAGCTGGTGCCAGGTATGCCCCCATGAAATGCCAGAACTCTCTACATTGAGAGAAGAACGCAGTGATGTCGTCATAATGACCATATCTGTCGACCCCCTCGAGCAAGAGGAAAATTTAAGGAGCTTTAGAGAGACCTACGCCAGCAATGCAGACTGGCTTTTTGCGCGCGATACCGACAAAGTTTGGGATAAATATAGGGCCCTCTCTCTACCAATGATCGTGATAATAGACCCCGAAGGGTACATAAGCTTCCAGAAGGCTGGCCTTGTTCCAGCACAAGAACTTATAGCTGAGGTCGAACGAGCGTACGCCGGAGGGGGGGTTGAAGAGCCGGAGGAACCAGAAGAGCCCGAGGGGCCGTCGTCTACCATTCTGGGCTTGTACGTTTTAGCGTTGTTGACCGGCCTTTTGAGCTTCTTTGCTCCCTGTGCGTTTCCGTTGCTCCCGGGCTATATCAGCTACTACTTTGGCAGATACGAGGGGGGGCCAACGCTGAGCGGCTCAGTGAAAGCGGGAATAGCTTCCGCAACGGGGATAAATGGCATGTTCGCCTTAATAGGCGCTGCAGTGGCGGTAGGCGGTGTCGCGGTTAAACCGTATGTTACGTATTTCACACCCGTGGTTGGCGTTGTTATCGTTTTCCTGGGGCTCTCGATGGTCTTTGGCAGGGCAGAAATCTTCGAGCGATTCGGCGGGGTGCTCTCTTCCTACTCGTCGAAATTAGGCGGGAGGGCTCGGTACTCGGGACTCTTTTTGTACGGCGTTGGCTATGGGCTTGCCGCCATGGGCTGTCAAGCCCCGGTCTTCATTGCGCTTATTTTCGCTGGCTTAGCCACGGGCGGCGTTTTAGAGGCTTTCCTCGTATTCCTCTCATTTTCGATCGGAATGGGATGTATGATGATTACCGTCAGTGTAATCGTGGGAACGGCGAAGATGAAGCTCCTGGAACGCATGAGAGCTTTGACACCCTACCTCAACCGAGCGTGCGGCGTCATACTTGTCATCGTTGGGGTCTACTTCTTATGGGAATACCTGATATAACAACGCGTATCGTGATGGATTAGATTAAAGTCAAGGAGAGAGGGGACGCTACGCTGCGACCAGCATGCCCCAAAAAGTTGGTGATTGATAGAAAAATTTATATGGTATGAGACTCGATAGCATAGCAGGTGAGTATAAAAATGCTGAAAAAGAAGATCGGCTCTGGGACGGTTGTAGTTTCGCTCCTGCTTCTATCACTCCTCTTCTCCAGTCTCGCATCGGCAGCGCGTATCGACATATCGGTGGATGAGGTGTATAACATGCTACAGGAAAATCCTGATGATATTATTCTGCTGGATACCAGACCCGAGTCAATCTATAATTCTGAGCACATAACGGGGCCGAATTATCATGTCGTGAACATACCACTGAGTGTCGATACGACCGTTTTTGAAAGCGGTATCGAGGAATTGGACAAGTCGAAAATTGTTATCGCGTACTGCCAGGCGGGTCGTGCGAGTCAAGTGGCCGGCGATTTACTCGTCCAGCACGGCTTCGAGCGCGTGTATACGATGATTGGGGGGATCAATGCATGGAAAGAGAAATATCCCACAACGCTCACACCGCCAACGTCAACCAAGGCACCAACAGGGGCCATTGCGGCACCTCCGTTTACGCTTACAAGCATAGATGGAACGACGTTCAGCATCGAGGAGTACCGAGGAAAGGTCGTCGTATTGACACTGATTCTAACGACTTGCCATCTATGCCAAGAAGAGATGGGGGAACTCGTACAGTTACGACAAGCGTATCCCGACGTCGCTATTATAACCGTGTCTATAGATCCGATGGAGACCGATGAGAATCTGAAGAACTTTAAAGAGCAATATAACGCTGATTGGCTATTCGCACGGGATACCAACAATATTGCTTCGCGGTATCAGGGCTACGTTTTGGCCACGCCAACTATTGTGATTATCACGCCTGAAGGGTACATAAGCTTCCGGAAAGTAGAAGTTGTCCCGTTAGAAGACCTGAAGTCTGCAATTGAGAGTGCTTACCAAGAAGAGGGGGAGCTGATACCGACACCAACACCTGCTCCAGAGGATGGGCAGATTCCCGGCTTTGAAGCTACGGCGGCAGTACTGATCATTGGCATCCTCGTGCTGGTGCAGCGGCGCGCAAAAGGGAGAAGGCGGCTTTGCTCCAGAAGTCGCTTCTGCTCCTAAAGTCGGATGGTTGCTCCCAAAGTTCTCCAAAGTTTAAGACATTATGGGCAAAAATTTCCACCAAAAAATTAATAAATTGTTAGATGAAGTAAGGTAGCTGGCAAAAATAGAAAACCTTTTAACCGTTTATGGCTTGAATAAGAGCATGCAGGTAATATACGTTGATACCTATTACTTTCAAGGCTATCTGTGGGGGGAGGAGGGTACCGACGAAAAAGAGGACGCAACAGAGAATTTAAATAAATTAAAATATGAAGTAGGTAAATACGGCATTAAAGTCAAGATACCTTTCATCGTTCTCGGCGAATTGACGAATAACCTTATAAAAGAAGAGTTCGAGAGAACTAGAACAGAGGGCATTATGCAGGATTTCTTTCGGTTGCGGAAAGATCTAGACGCAGATATTGTACCCCCTGATAGAAAATGCTATTTTAAAACCCAAACATTAATTAAGGAAGATAGTCGATTGATCGAAAGAGATCCGACTGATTGTTTAATAGCCTTGTGTGCCCTTTGTGATCCTTATTCAACATATCTTTTGATGCCTGATACTAGTATTATAGGTGCACACTCATTGACAAAGATTGAAAAGGATATGCGAGAAAATGGAGAGAGAAATGAAAAACTGCACATTACCTATAGCTATGTTTAAATAATGATCATCCCCGCTCTGCGTAAATCCGCAAATACTTTTGAAATCCGTTCTTCTGGCAAAAAACTTTTTATGTCGCAAGTTGTTGATAGAATTGATTTTTCTAATTTATCTCCTAAATATTTCCCTTTATACCTTTGGTATAGTGAGAGGATGGTTCCAGCTACCTCAAGCCACTCAGCGCCCTTGCCCCCTATCAGTTCCAAAAATTTTTTAGCCTTAAACCCCCCGAGTTCTTTTTTATAATCCCCTCCAAAAACTAACTTTGATTTGGCTATTTTATAATAGTCCTGAGCAAGGCTAGGTGAATACGGACCCCTAAGATAAATCGTAGGGGAATACCCCACCTGGAGCCCCAAAAACTTAGCGATGTATACGTATTTTTGTAGCATTAGTCGGTGCTCGAATCTCGTAACATCGAACCCAAAGTCTGCTTCGCTTTCTAAGAATTTTAAAAAAGGCAACAACTTTGTTAGACTCATCTTTTTTACCCCCGTATCACCTTCTTAATATTTAAAAAGTTGAACCCGCTTAAAAAGTTTACGATTTTCTTCCGCTCTAAGTATATTTCACCTTTGCTACTGAAGTTTTTCCCTCTTGCTACTAAAGTCGGTCATCTGCTCTTAAAGTCATGCGATTTTCAGACTTTTGGAGCAAAGCCGATCACCCCCAACTTCTGCACCTTAAATCAAGATTCTGCACTTTTAATCATCCAAAAAAGGTATTAAAAATGCAAAGCCGGAGAAGGCGATAACTACAATAATAAAAAACAGGATCATGCGTGGAGACAGCCCGGAGCCCAACCAAGCTGCACCATGAATGACCTTTCTTTATGATTGAAATATAAGAAGAGCCAATGAAGAGCACACCCTATCCCCTACATGACTCTTCCTTTTCCTATTTCCTTTCCCCCTATTCGCTTCGCTATGTCCGGCTTCGCCTCTGCCGCCACACGCTTGTACAGCCCGCGAGCGCGAGCAACCCAATCATGAGTACCGTTGCCGTTTCCGTGATCGGCACGCGAGGCACGGGACCCGGCGATTCGTAACACGGCACGGGACAGATCGGGCACGACCCGGAACAGGTCGATGCGCACGGCATGAGATCAGTCGGCACGCACGGCGCAGGATCCGTCAAGAACGGGTCATAATCCACAGTACCCGTATTCTCGTTGATGCCCGCGGCGATGACCGTTGAATTATCCGTTCCCCAGTAGTTGTCTTCTGCTACTACAGCATCTGACTGAAAGTTGTCGAAGTTCCATTCCCAGCCCCCGATAGTCGCATTATACTCGCCGTTGGCCATGATAGTGTTATTGCTGATGGTGTTGCCCGTGTTGTTGCCCGAGGATCCCCAGTCTAAGTAGAATCCTCGCTGTACGTTGTTCGCCACCAGGTTGCAGGTGATGCTGTTGTTGCTCGAAGTAAACAGGTGGATGCCAGCCCACCCGTTCGCGCTGACGTTGTTGCCCGTGAGCGTGTTGTTGCTCGAACCCCCCCACAGGTAGATGCCGTCCCATCCGTTCGCGCTGACGTCGTTGCCCGTGAGGGTATTGTTACTCGAATAAGACACCTGAATGCCATACCAAACCCCCTCGCTTGCGTCGTTGCCCGTGAGGGTATTGTTGTTGCTCGAATAATGCAGCAGGATATTGTCCGCGCCGTTCTCGTTGGCAGTGTTGCAGGAGAGCGTATTGTTGCTCGAATAATACAGGTAGATGCCGTCTTCCCCGTTCCCGTTGGCGGTATTGCAGGAGAGTTCGTTGTTGTTGCTGCCAGAAGACCAATAGTACGACACAGAGATGCCGTCCCCCCCGTTCCCGTTGGCGGTGTTGCCCGAGAGCGTGTTACTGCTCGAATCAAGCAGTGCGATGCCGTCCCCCCCGTTCCCGTTGGCGGTGTTGCACGTGAGTGTGTTGTTGCTGCTGCTCGACCACATGGACAACAGACAAATGCCGTCCCCCCCGTTCCCGTTGGCGGTGTTGCCCGAGAGCGTGTTGCTGCTCGAATCATACAGGAAGATGCCATACCCGGTGTAGTTGGCGGTGTTGCACGTGAGCGTGTTGTTGCTCGAATCATACAGGTAGATGCCTATGGAGTTCGAGCTTGCATTGTTATTAAGAATGGCGCAGTGCTGCACGCCATCAAGATAAATCCCATACCCCTCTGTTGCCCCGGTCACGGTGAACCCACAGATGGTCACGTCATCCGCAGTCACGTAGAAGACAATGTCTCCTGTGTCTGCAGCTTGAACCGTCGTTACAGCCGCGCCATTCTGAGACCGGATCATCAAACTCTTGTTTACCACCACGTTCTCGGTGTACGTGCCGTCATGCACGATGATGGTATCGCCGGGATTTGCCGCGTTCACAGCGGCTTGAATGCTGGTGTAGTCGCACCCGGAAGCGCAGACCGTGTAGGTCGTAGCCGCACTCGCACCCGCCGTGCACAGCACGAGCAGAAAGACGAGTAAAAACGCAGCCACAAGACTTCTTCTTAAAAGGGTGACTTTTACCCAGGGCGATCTACTTTCGCACATCTCCTCGTCATTACCCCTCAGCCCTTTGTTCACGCCCTTCTTTTTTTCTTTCGCTTTCACCTTTTTCCCTATCACCAGAAATAGGAGGTACGAGGCGCATATAAAAGCCTTTTGGAATTTTTTTCCGTGTCGCTGCCCCCCGCGGCGGATAGGGCATAAGGTCGACCTCACCGTGTTGAACGTTGGTTGGGGTATCTGTCTTGAATTGCCTTGAAACACGACTAAGAAGTTTCAGGATCACGCGTTTTAGTAAAAGACGGGATCCCCGTGATTTTTCTTTCCTCACCTAACCGATTAATTATTGCGCACTCTCCAATAAATCGCTGACCACCGCGTCGTCAAACAGAATGAAGCCTTTTGTTAGCTTTGCAATGCCTTTAAAGAAATCGGCTTTCTCATAAGTGTAGAGCGCATCGCAGAACGTGGGCACCCATTTCAACATGTGCTCATCGAGAAACTCGCGCTGTAGTTTGAGACATTCTATTAATCGTTTCTGGGTAGCCGCTGCTAATTCCTCCTCGCAGAGATAATGCATAAACTTGAGTTCAAATCCGATGTGATCTTCGAGGTCTGTATACTCCCGTGATTTTGCGACACCTGCTTTCCTGTACGCTTGCTTTACCGCTACCAGCGGCTCACCCAGCCGCCTTCCACTCACCCACCAGGCCTCGTACGGCTCTACCGGGGGTCTAAAGGGTCCGACGAATAAGAGCGTATATTCCCCCCTCAACTCGTCATACAAAGTATCGATATCCTTGCCTTTGCTCTTCTCCATAAACTCGTTCAATAACCGAAAACCCTCGAACAGCTCGGTATTTACGTCTAACGATTTGAACTCCTGAAACTGGAACCTTCCGTTCACCAAATCCGCTGCAAGTTCTCGTGCTGGCGCTTCCACATACATCCGAAATAAAAAGGCATAAAAGTTCCTTCTCGTCTCCAAAATTTCTTCTAGTTCGCTCATCTACTCCTTCTCTTCCTCCAACTTTTGTAATGATACCTCAACGGCTCTTACCGGTCTGCACTTTTGACAATACTTGAGCAGGTCTAATCGCTCCTCCACGTTGAGTTCGCCTTCACCTTTACCCGCTTTTAGTATCTGTTTCATTCGTTCAAATGCGGATTTCGGCATAAATAGTTCTCCACATCCCGCACAGGCGACAAACTCGACTTCAACCAGTTTTTTGCTCCCCTCATCAACCAGTTGCGAAAAGTCAAGCACCCGCTTTAACGCAATTGCTTCTTCCGGACAGGCTTGCTGACACATACCGCAGGCAATGCAGTCGCCGTATACAAAATCGATCTTATTCTCCGCCTTACTCAGCGCGTTTGTCGGGCACATGGTCACGCACGCATTGCAGAGCGTGCAGTTCGAATTGATAGCAACATCGGCAAACGGATACGATGTATTTTCCTCCCGTAACGTTGGATGCACACCGGCCTTCATACGAAGGCTCTGCATCAACGCTCTTAGAATAGCCCGTTTCGGTTCGGTGAAATCGATCTCTACGGGCTTCTTCTTTCTGATAGGCGAAGGGCTGAGTTTAGTGACAAAATCAGTAACCTTCTTCGCGAAATCCTCCGCAGCGAACGGGGCATCATCCAGCAATAGCACACGATCTCCCAAACCGAAGGCGGATAAGGTCTTCTGCGCAAAGGTTACCGCAGATTCGATCTGTTCATGATGTTCATGGTGACCGTCCTCGCATGCCCACAGAATAACACCATCCGCTCCGCGTTCCAACGCGCTGAGTATGTGCGCCTCGGACACCATCTCAACGGACGGCACGAAGAGAGGTACTACCGCGGGATAACGAAGCTTCTTCCTGCCAACTGCCGTGAGCTTTTCAACGTTCTCCATGTCCGCGAATAAGAGCACGTTTGAGCGTAAATCCTCGGATAATAAGCTTTCTATTTGTGAATACAGTAGCTGATTGGGATAATCACGCAGTTGCGGAACTGATAAGGGACATAAAGAAGCGCAGAGTCCGCAGCCACGACAGCGCACAGCGCTGAACACCATCTTGACACCCTCCCGCGTGATTGCCTCGTACGGGCAGGGTAAACAATACTCACACCCCATTAATTCGCTCCTGCCGCTTGCACAGCGCTTCAAATCCACTTCTAAATACTTCTCCACCCCTATTTCGCCCAAATTAGAAACTAAATCCTGCGCTTTCTTTAATGCATCTTCGTAATCGTCCGCTTTATAAATCCCGAAGTAGTTAGGCCCGTGCCAGTTCTTGTCAATCACGAGAATCTGTCCGACGTGCAACACATCCTCGTCGTGGAACGCAATGGCATCTGTTGGGCACACGCTAACGCAGTCGCCGCATTCGTCACAGGTCTCGTCAATCGTGTATACTGCATCGTAGTGTACCGCATTTTTCGGGCACGCATCAGCGCAAAGGCCGCAGGAGATACATTTCGCTATATCTATGTTGCGCTCGATCTCGACCTCGAAATCACCGATCTCGCCCGTTATGCCTTTGAACGTTCCGATATGGAGTCTCGGCTCATCACACCACTCGTGAACGTTCTTCGTCAGCAGATGGACATGAGCCACGTTAGAAAGGCTTTTCGCAACGTCTAATGCGCCTTCAGCCTCGTTCCCGATTACAAGCACATCAAAGCCCACATCCACATCGATCTTTTCAGGTCTCGGGAGTTCTTCCTCCTTTTCAGCATAGCTGATGGCTGCTTTAATCATGCTCTTCGCTTTTTCCGTACCTTCTTTCTTTCCGTGTACCCAGCCACAGTGCTCTCTGAGGTTGAGCACGTACGTATCACAGCCAAATCCCGATGCAACCCGTTCAAAGGTGCGCCTCTTCTCTGTGCATGTCGCTATGAGTATGGCATCAAGACCCAATCGCCTGATGTCGTCGATAATATAATCCACGTCTCTCTGGCAGAGCTGATCAACCGTCTCAACGATCTCAACTTCCTTCTTTATGCTCTTTCTAACATTTCTAAAATCTATGTCCATAGTGCTATTGCACGTGCAGAGGAAAACACCCAGTTTCATGTAGTTCACCTTTCTTCTTGCTTTGATCCCTTACCCTTACACCATCATAAACTACTAATTTTTAATTATATCATCTTATTCAATTCAATCTCGCTCGCATCGCACGGCTATCTCGTTCTCCCGCATCGTGATGCGTCACTCGCAGTTTACGTTGTTTCCGTTATCCACCCTTAATCCACACGCAATCGGAGAAGAAGTCTATCGCACGAACTTAATCACACCGCTTTCTGGCGAAAACAGTATCCCATCACGTTTCATCACTTCGATTATATCTTCCGCCTTGTCTCTTTCCATCCCCTCCTCCTCCGCATGGTCAAGCACCTCTTCCAATGGCACTTCCTCGCCGTATTCCTTCTCTAGCTCCTTTATTATCTCGCGTATTGATCGTGCACGGTCCCTTCTGGTTTTCGTCGTGCCCACGGTCACCCAATCGGCGTCCAGTCGGCCCGTTTCCGGATCGACCGCAACCTGCCTCAAACAGAAGTTCACGACGTTCGTTACCGATTCGGCATCCTCCGCGGTAACTTTATCGCTCAGTCGCGTTCTCGCTCGCGCTTCACCCAACCGTATCAGCGCTTCTAACTGCCGTGCCGTTGCAGGAACCGGCGCATCTTCCTCCTCGTAGCCCTCACTCCGAAGCGAGATGTAGAAGTCCAGAAACGTCTTCTTCGCTTCCTCGGTCATCACAGGGAATACCTTCCGTTTACTCCATGCGACGTATTTCCTCAACAAGTCACCGGGTATTGCGGGCTCCATTGCTTGCACTTGCTCTCTGAAACGCTCCTTGCCCTCTTCTTCCATCTTGCCCCTGTTCTCAAGCTGTGCAAGCAGTTCGCCGGCATAATGAGTGTCGAGTATGTGTAGCGCGGTCTTCGTGTCCTCCACGCGATCAGGTCGGTCTATCATGGTAAAGATGAGGTCGAATCGGGACAATAACGTAGGCGGCATATTTATCTGGTCTGATATCGAGGTATACTTGTCAAACCGGCCCTGTTTCGGGTTTGCAGCAGCCAACAGTGCGCATCGTGAGTTTAACCGCGCCATCATGCCCGCTTTCGCTATAGAGACCGTTTGCTGCTCCATTGCCTCGTGGAGTGCGTCCCGGTCCTCTTTTTTCATCTTGTCTATCTCATCAACCGCCGCGATACCCTTGTCCGCAAGGACCAGAGCCCCGGCCTCCAGGGTCCATCGCCCTTCTCCAAACTCGTCTCGAACCGCGGCCGCCGTGAGTCCCGCGGACGTGCTGCTCTTTCCGCCGGTGTACAGCCCACGAGGTGCTAACTTCACCAAATAGGTAAGCAACTGACTTTTTGCTACGCCCGGATCACCAACGAGGAGCACGTGTATGTCGCCCCTCACTCTCGTCCCATCTGGAAGCTCCTTTGGGACTCCGGAGAACAATTGAAGAACCATAGCTTCTTTTATCTCTTTATAGCCGGATATCGAAGGAGAAATGCTCTTTATGAAGTCATCATACAAATTTGGCCGCGCCTGCAGCTCCATTATCTCACGCTCGTCCTCTTCCGTTATCTCGATCTCTTCGAACTCCTCCTCTTTGAGCTCCAGCGAATTGCCGTCGAGATAGATATCGAAGAAGAGCTTCTTCCCAAATTGCGTTATTCGCTGATACGATCTGAGAATGCCGGTAACGACGATCCTATCGCCCGGAGCCACCTCGCCCGAAATGTCATCCTCCAGGTTAACATCCAGCGCTTGTGGTAATTCGCCGCCTCGTAACTCCTCCGGCGACTCCTGCAGCCGAATCTTCTGTGCATTTACGAATTTCGACTGATCCACGCGTAATAGGAACCGCTGCACCTTCCGTCCGCAGCCGCCATCCTCTTGCGGGCATTCGTACGGCTCTTTGAATTGGCTCCCGGCCTGGGGTGTCGCGAAGATGTGATGACAGAAAGGGCATTCGAATGCCGCTTCTACTATTCTCGGCCGCACCTCCGTCGCTTTGGTAACCAGCCCTTCGATGCTTACGAGTTTACCAATATCGTTGCTGCGAATGTCCCGGATCTTCACCTTCCGCGGCAGCTTTACGATCCGCAGATTGGCCTCGTCGAGTGTGACGCCGGTAGGAATGTCCATCTCCCGTAACGCCCGCGTCGCGGATTCCAGTGTTACATCCGGATCGTCCAAAAGCATATCCGCAATATGAGGATCGTAGATATCCATCTCGGAGAATTTAACGAGCAAACTGCGCTTCTCGGGATAGGAATTCGAGAGGCCTATGAGCTCGTCCCAATAATAGCGCTTGAGAAAGTCCTCCCACTTTTCCGTCACCAAGTCCTGCGTCATTTTATCTCTGTGCCCCTGCCACCCTATTTATATCAGCACGGCATTAGCTCTTGTATCTATATATTTGGTGAGGTTCCTGTTAAAAGTCGCGGACAAAAATGATTGGAAAAGGGGAAAGAGGAGGTGCAAATGTTACGCTTAGCGGTCGTCTTTGACGGTTCTGGCGTGATATACGCACCTTTCAGAATCATAAAGGACATGGCGAGAGGGGTAACGAAGCGCAGCAGGGTATCGGGTATCACGTGCACGGACCGGTTGGAAACAGGTGCGATGGTCGTTTTGAAGACGCGATACGAAGAGACGCTGGAAAAGGAAGCCCCTTCGAAACTCTTAGCTGACTTGTTGCGGGAGAAGAAAATCGAAAATAAGGTTATATATAAGAGAGAAGGAGTGAGCGATGAGAAAGTACGGGATGTAATCGCAAGCGATAAGAGCGTCAAGCTGGGAGACATCCACGAGGCGGTATCTCTGCTGCGACGGTGTGACATTCTTCCCGTGCTTGGAGTAGGATTAATCATGGATATGGCAAAAGAGCGGGTCCGCTATGTAATTGCAGGTGGCATAAATCTCTTCCCCGGTACACTCAAACTGCTCAAGGAATTACGCGACATGGGTGTGCAGACTTTTATTGCCTCGGGTGATAGGATAGAGCGGGAGGAAATGGCATCCTATTTACCCGACTTGCAGCCGGAGAATATCTTCGGCACGATGAAGCCGGAGGACAAGCAGGAATTAGTGCGGACGTTGAAGGAGACGCATAAAGTGATAATGGTAGGAGACGATAAAAATGATTATCTCGCCATGCGCGAGGCAGATGTCGTGGTACTATCATTGCAAGAGGCGGCAAATAGACCCAAAGAGGTCTTTGATGTTGCCGATTTCAGAATAAATGATATAAGAGAGGTAAGAGAAATAGTAAGGGAGATGCGGGGATAAAATGAGTGGCTCGAAAGCGAAAATAGATCTGAAAGCGCTGGCTGTGGAGATGAGGACCTTCGAAGGTGTCACGCGTAAGAGAGCGATAAGCAATCTTGTAACACGGCTTGGTGATTCGGATAAGGTAGGGAGCCGGACGATATCGGGATTTGGCGAGGATGCGGCAGTGCTCCGAGTTGATGATGACTATCTCGTTTTACTTGCGGTCGATGGAATTTGGGGTAAATTACTGAGTGCAGACCCCTGGTGGGCGGGCTATTGCGCTGTGCTCGTGAATGTGAACGACATAGCGGCGATGGGCGGCACTCCGTTAGCAATGGTGAATTTGACTTCGACCCAGAATAAGCACATATGCATGGAACTGGGGCGAGGCATGGAAGATGGTGTGAAGAAGTTCGGCGTTCCTATGGTTGGCGGGCACATGCATCCCGACACCATTTACGACGCGATTGACGTAAGTATCGTGGGCACCGTGAAGCGAGACGGTGTTATCCTCTCCAGCGGTGCGAAGCCGGGCGATAAGATAGTGGCTGCAATTGACCTCGATGGCCGAATATCTCCATCGTACAATCTGGCTTGGGACACCACGACGCAGAAATCGCCCGCGGTAGTACGAGCGCAGTTGGAGACCATGGTGAAGATCGGTGAGCGGAAATTAGCGACCGCGGGAAAGGACATAAGCAACCCTGGCACGTTAGGCACGCTTGGCATGTTACTTGAATGTTCAGGGGTGGGAGCGCTTGTAGAGCCGGCTGCGATTCCAATACCGGATACGAATGAAGTACCTCTTGCGCAATGGTTGAAGATGTACCCCGGAACCGGGTTCGTGCTCACGGTTGCGGATGATAATAACGGCGCGGACTGCATAAAGATATTCAACGAGGCGGGTATCGCGGCCTCCATCATTGGCGAGGTAGATTCGAGTAAGAAATTAAAGATAACCGATGGCACCGATACGGTGACGATTTTTGACTTTAATAAAGAGATAATAACAGGAATAGTAGGTGGAGAGAAATAGACCACACTGGTAGAGTAGAGCTATGAAAGAGGATTTTGACGGACTCTACGAGCGGATAAGAGCAGGCGACGTTGCACGAGAAGATGCACTCGCTTTAGCAGCTAACCCTCCTTTGTTGTTCCGCACTGCAGACGAGCTGCGGAAGGAGGAGAAGGGCGATGTGGTTACGTATCTCGTGAACCGAAACATCAACTTCACCAATATCTGCGTGGGCGCGTGTAAGTTCTGCGCGTTCAAGGGTGCACAGGAAGAGGAATATATGCTGAGCATGGATACGGTTTTGAGCAGGGTGGAAGAGGCAGTGAGTCTCGGAGCCACGGAGATATGTATCCAAGGCGGTTTGCACCCCAACCTCGTCGTGGATAACTATTGCGAGATCATAGAAACGATAAAATCGCAGTTCAATGTGCATTTACACGCCTATTCGCCGATGGAGATCTATCATGCTGCAAGGAACTCCAAGATGAGCGAAGAGGAGGTGTTGAAAGCGTTAAAGAGATCCGGGCTGGGTTCCATGCCGGGAACGGCCGCGGAGATCCTTGATGATTCTGTGCGGGCGATAATATGCCCTACGAAGATAACGACGGCTAAATGGGTGGAGATAATAAAGACCGCGCATCGCTTGGGCATCCCGTCAACGGCAACGATCATGTACGGGCATATAGAATCCCTGGAGCACAGAATAGACCATATATTCAAAATCCTGGAGATCCAGCGTGAGACCGGAGGATTTACCGAGTTCGTACCGCTGAAGTTCATGCGGAAGAACAACGAGTTGGGGCAAATGGTGGAGCGGAATGTTCCCTTTGCCGAGGATGCCCTCGTACACGCACTCGCCAGAGTTATTCTTCATCCGTACTGCACGAATCTCCAGGTATCCTGGGTGAAGTTAGGCGTGCAGGATGCGCAGCGGATGCTGCAATTCGGTGTGAATGATATGGGGGGCACGTTGATGGAGGAGAACATCTCGCGATTATCAGGTTCACCGTCCGGCGAGTACATGAGCCCTGAGGAGTTTGAGCAACTCATAACGGATGCGGGGAGAACGCCGAAGAGGAGAACCACCCTCTACGAAATAGGTTGATTCGTGCCTTGTCATTTACGTTCCATGTATATATGTAGGAAGGAAGACCACAGATGGATTGATTGAAGAATGATTACACTCGATAAGCCGTTAGAAAGATGCAAATTGGAGAAGGCGCCTGCCGTTACGGATTCGCGATACGGCTGTGCACCAGAAGCCCGTACGATACGGGAGCATATTGAGCGGGGCGTGGTGAATATCGACAAGCCCTCAGGTCCCACCTCGCACGAGGTCGTCGCGTGGGTAAAAGACATCTTGGAGATAACCAAGACGGCGCATACGGGAACGCTCGACCCGAAGGTCACGGGCGTGCTGCCTGTTCTGCTCGGCGCGGCGACGAAGTTGGCTGATACGTTCGTCGGCGATAAGGAGTACGTGTGCATGATGCGACTGCAC
Source organism: Methanomicrobia archaeon (assembly GCA_016930255.1). Classification (NCBI taxonomy): domain Archaea; kingdom Methanobacteriati; phylum Methanobacteriota; class Methanomicrobia; species Methanomicrobia archaeon. Next base: position 77,427 of record JAFGHB010000005.1, read on the forward strand.
GGAGCGGTCCCTGAGAAGAAACTGAGGGAAGTGTGTGGCGAATTCGTGGGCGAGATCTATCAACGCCCACCGCTGAAGTCCGCGGTCAAACGGCAGATACGGACGCGCACCATACATTACATCGATGTAAAGGAGCTAGAGGGCAAGGACGTGTTGATGAAAGTGGGGTGCGAAGCGGGCACGTACATACGAATGCTCTGCCATCATATCGGGCTCGCATTAGGGTATGGCGCGCACATGGCGCAACTGCGAAGGACGAAAGCGTTCCCCTTCGGTGAGGATACGCTTACGACGCTACACGACTTGAAAGACGCGTACGTTTTGTGCGCAGAGGGTGATGAGCGCCTTCTGCGGGAGATCATCATGCCAATCGAATACACGCTCAGGCACCTTCCCTGCGTGATAATAAAGGATAGCGCGGTGGATGCGGTCTGTCACGGTGCTGACCTCATGGCGCCGGGAATTACGCGGATCGAAGAAGGAATAAATAGAGGAGATTATGTGGTATTATATACAGCTAAGGGCGAAGCAGTGAGCCGGGGCGAAGCAACGCTGAACTCGGAAGATATGCTTCGGGCAGATAAAGGTATATGTGTAAAGACACAGAAAGTACTTATGAAGCCCGGAACATATCCAAAGGGCTGGAAGAGTAAAGCCGAGGTGGCTGAGCGGTAAGGCGCAGGCCTGGAGCTCGTGAGACTAGATAGCCTGTGTTCCGAAAGGAACTCAAGGGTTCAAATCCCTTCCTCGGCGAAACATTTTCGTTTGTTTGATATAAGTATGTGAGTGATGTGTGAGAGAAGAGGAAAAGATGACTGAAGAAGCGGGAAAGAGAGAAGAAGCGAAGGAAGAAGAGATAGGAAAAGAGAAAGAGGATTTCAAGCATATTGTCCGGATCTTGGATACTGACTTAGATGGTAAAAGGAGCGTAGTGCATTCACTATGTGGGATAAAGGGAATAGGAAGGAGAGTTGCGAAGGTCGTTGTTATTTCCACGGGGATAGACCCGGGAGTGAAGATGGGAAACCTCTCAGACGATGAGATAGAGCAGTTGAAGACTGCTATTAGCGGCGTGGATAAGCGATTGCCGCAGTGGATGCTGAACAGGAGGAAGGACTTGCTTAGCGGCACGGACAAGCATATCATGGGCGCGGATCATGTATTGCAATTGCGAGAGGATATAAATCTGCTGCGTAAGATTCGGTCCTACCGTGGCATACGGCACGAACGAGGCCTGAAAGTGCGCGGGCAACGGACTAAATCCACCGGACGGAGAGGACTGGTGGTGGGCGTCATAAGGAAGAAGCAACTAGCGGCGAAAGGCGGAGCCAAGAAGTGAGGTAGGTAGGAAAAATGGGACATCCAAGGAAGAGCAAGAAACGGTATGAGAAGCCGAGAAGGCCGTGGGAGATGACGAGGATAAAGGAGGAGCGCGAGTTAGCGGAGATGTACGGGCTGAAGAACAAGCGAGAAATCTGGAAGGCGGCAAGCCATATAAAGAAGTACCAGAGGCAGATAAGGACGATTTTAGCTGAGATCGCAGGTATGAAGCCCACGGAGCACACGTTACGGAAGAAAGACGCTATCCTGGCAGCATTACGACGGCGCGGCGTATTGCGCGAGAGCGAAGGAGCGAGCGGGCGATTAGAAGACGTCCTGGCGCTGACCGTCGAGGACATCCTGGAACGGAGGCTGCAGACACGCGTTTTTAAAAAAGGGCTGTCCAATTCGATAAAACACGCCCGGCAACTCATTGTTCACGGTCACATCGCGGTGGATGGCAGACGAGTCACCATTCCTTCTTATAACGTAGACATGGAGGAGGAAAAGAAGATTGGCTATTATGGAGAACCGCCGGTTACGGTTGAGGCGAAAGGAGAAGCAGAGGAGGTAGCAGGATAAAATGATAGAGGAACGATGGGCGATTGCGCACATATTCTCTTCGTTCAATAACACCATCATCACGATTACCGATATGACTGGTGCGGAGACGATAGCGCGCGTTTCTGGCGGCATGGTCGCAAAAGCGGACCGTGATGAGAGCTCGCCGTATACCGCGATGCAGATGGCAACGCAACTTGTGGATAAGCTACGAGAGCGGGAGATAACAGGGCTACGAGTAAAAGTGAAGGCCGCGGCAGGGCGTAAATCGCGAACGACCGCTCCTGGTGCACAGGCGGCGATACGGGCTTTTGCGCGTGCAGGCCTGCGCATAGGGAAGATAGAAGACGTCACGCCGATACCACACGACGGCACGAAGCGCCCGGGTGGCAAGCGAGGGAGAAGAGTTTAAGCGACGTAAGCATCACAGTTCGGATACGGTTAACCGAACTCTTTGCTACAACTGCTTGCTCTTTTTTGAAAAAGGTTTGAAATGAACGTAAAAATAGTGGATCACGGGGAAAAGGAAGTGCAATTCATGCTCTCAGGCGTGAAAGTGCGTTTTGCAAATGCGTTGAGGAGAGCGATGATCTCCGAAGTGCCGAAGCTCGCGATCGACGACGTGAACATCCACGAGAACACCTCGTTATTGTACGATGAGCAATTAGCACTTCGTTTAGCTTTGATTCCGCTGAAGACCGATCTTAGTGACTTTAGCCCTGACGACCAAATTTCGCTGACGTTACAGGCGATCAGCCCTGAACGCGAGGGGTATACGATAGTTTATTCCAGGGAACTCATCTCCTCAGACCCCACGGTGGAAGCTGCCTTTAAGAATATCCCGATAGTGAAGCTGATCTCCTCGGAGCGTGAAGTTGGTGGTATAAAATCCGTTGCACAGCAGAAGATCGCGCTCGAAGCGATAGCGACGCTGGGCAGCGGGAAAGAGCATGCGAAGTGGCAGCCGGTTACTGTCTGCAGCTACAAGGACATGCCGGACAAAGAGCATAAGGACGATTTACTCTTTGAAGTTGAGAGTGACGGCGCTCTACCCGTGGATATGATAATAGAAGCAGCAGCGAGAATAATGCGAGAGAAATGCGAGAGCGTGCTTACGGGACTGAGCGAGCTATCCTAACCTTCTGAATCGTGAGTCTTCCTGCGTTAAACCACCCCACACTCTGAATAGTTTTTGATTGACCAGTCAAGTATCGAAAGATTTTTCTACTGTCATGCGGACGGTATGGACGTGAAAGCGATTATCCCGTTTAAGAAGGAAGGCGCAAAGTCGAGATTGGGGCAGTTTCTAAGCGACCGCGAACGAGCGGAACTCGCGATAAATATGCTGAAGGACGTTTTAACGGCGTTATCCAACTCGAAGATAGACGATGTGGAGATAATTTCAACCGGCTCCTGGGATGAGATAGCAGCAGAAGTAAACGTTGCAGAGATACAAGCGAATGCCGCTCCAGCGAAGTTAACGATAAGCGTCAGGGAGGACGCCCGCGGGCTGAACGAAACGCTTAACGATGCGATAGCGAACGAAGCAGAGCCGGTGCTGATTCTCATGGCTGATCTCCCGCTCACGACGCCCGAAAGTATAAAGGGCATTATCGAGCGTGAAGAGGACGTCGTGATCGTACCGGGGCGTAAAGGCGGCACGAACGCGTTATTCCTGCGGAAGCCATACGAGTTCTTTGTCTCCTACTACGGTACGAGCTATGTAGCGCATCGGGAAACTGCGAGACGGCGGAATTTGAGCTGTGCGGTTTATGATTCCTTCTTTATCAGTATGGATATCGACGAGGGAGAAGACCTAATAGAGTTACTGATACACGGAAACGGCTTCGCCGCGGGCTATCTACGTCGTATCGGCGTTCGGCTTCGTGTGGATAGAGATGCGAAGACACGCGCGAGGGTAGAGCGGGGCGAAAAATAGAAACCTTTTAGTACTTCGCGACCCTCTCCCTCATCAAGGTGAAAAAAATGGAATTGGAAGGAATAGAGGTAGAAGATACATTTGCTGAAGCGTTTCCGATAAAGGTTGCACGTGTATTGATAACGGCAGTGAATGAGCGATGGGCGATGGAAGCAGCGAGGGAGACAACGGGATTCGGGACGTCGGTTATTGGATGCCCCGCTGAGGCAGGAATAGATAAAATACTAACCTCAGAGGAGACACCGGATGGGAGACCTGGAGTGGCAATAATGATCTGCCACTTTAAAAAGGACGGCATAAAGGATCAACTGCTGGGACGATTAGGACAGTGTGTATTCACAGCTCCGACAACAGCCATGTTCAATGGTCTCGAAACAGAAGAAAAAATCCCTATAAAACTCCACTTCTTTGGCGATGGCTTTGAATATGAGAAAGAAGTTAGTGGCCGTAAAGTCTGGGGCATTCCGATGATGGAAGGGGACTTCATTTGTGAAGAGGAATACGGCGTTCAGGCCGGGGTTGCCGGCGGGAATTTCTTCATCCTCGCGAAGGACCAGATGTCAGCATTAACCGCAGCTGAAAATGCCGTTGCCGCCATCAGACAGGTAGAAGGCACAATAACCCCGTTTACCGGTGGCGTTGTTGCATCAGGCTCGAAAGTGGGTTCAAAATACAAGTTCATGCATGCCAGTACCAATGAGAAGTTCTGCCCTACCTTGAGGGATAAAGTGGAGGGCTCTCAAATACCCGAAGGCGTGAATGGTGTGTATGAAATAGTGATCGACGGCGTGAGTGAGGAAGCGGTTAAGGAAGCAATGCGTGTAGGAATAAAAGCGGCGGTGAAGGTTCCAGACGTGGTGAAAATAAGCGCAGGTAACTTCGGCGGCACACTGGGTAAATACCAGTTCCAGCTTAAGGACGTGTTAGGACTCTAAATAAAGAAGCAGTCCAAGACCAGTTATCGATGAGAGAGGAATAAACGCCCGCTCAGGGGTAGAGATTCCTCTTTATGTATTTTTCTTGAATTGCTCTATTGCATTGAATTTTGATGACTGAACCACCAGGAGCAGGAAACGAGGATATAACGGCCAAGCTCTCGGAGTTAGAAATACGCATTGGCCACCATTTCAAGGACAAAGCGCTACTGGCAGAAGCTATAACGGCCAGTTCGTATTCTAAAGAGCGTCCAGAGACTGCGAGTTATCAACGACTCGAACTTCTCGGTGACCGTGTGATCAGTCTGATATTGACGGAGAACCTTGTGGTAGAAGGATCGCTCGATGAAGGTAAGATGACCTTTCTGAAGGCGGAGCTGGAGAATAACCAGCGCCTGGCAGAATACGGCGAAGAGATAGGACTCAGGAATTACATACGAGCACGGGAAGACCGAGAAGGGATAAGCACGAAAGTGGTTGCAGATGTTTTCGAGGCTATCTGCGGTGCGATTTATTTAGATAGCGGAGGTGTAGAGGGAATGCAAGAGGTGACGCAGTTCCTCCAGAGATTCACCATCTTCGAGCAGTTGAAGGCAAAACTGTCAACGAAAGAAGACTTCCTCCCTCTAAGGAACCAGTTTGAGAACAAGTTCAGAGAGATAAACCGCGGCAACCCGGACATACGATTCACGTACGAATCACAAGGCGCAGCACACCAGAAACAGTGGCGAATCGAAGCGTGCGCGATTCGAGATCCGCAAACCGGACGATTTGTCGAACTGCAGGGCGTGAACAGCGACAGGTGGTTTGGCAGCAAAAAAGAGGCTGAGACGGACATCATTGAGAAGGCATATCGCTACATGGAAGAGCGAGCATGGAGATTACAATCGTTGTAGCGATGAGCGGTAACGGATTGAATGTGCGTTTTTCTTCCTGAGCACAAGCCTTTTCTTAGCATAGGTTCTTGATCTTAGTGAACGAGCGATGAAACGAGAAGAAGTCCTGATCGAGGCGTTACCGTACATCCGTGAATTCTACGGTTCGAAGGTGGTAATAAAGATGGGCGGGCATGCGTTAGTGGACGAGAGCATCATGGACAAGATCACGCAGGATCTGGTGCTGCTCCGCTTCGTTGGCATCTGCCCCATCGTGGTGCACGGCGGCGGCCCGGAGATAACGCGGTTGATGGAACGGCTGGGAAAGAAGCCCACCTTCGTCGGCGGGCTCCGCATTACGGACGACGAGACCATGGAGATCGCCCAAATGGTGCTCGTGGGAAACGTTAACGAGCGCATCGTCTCGCTTATCGGCACGCACGGCGGCAAAGGTCTCGGGCTCTCGGGCAACGATGGTGCATTGATCGTGGCGAAGAAGAAGCGGAAGCAGAAGGTCGGCCTCGCGGGCGAGGAGCAGGAGGTTGATCTCGGCTGGGTTGGCGAGATCGAGACGATCAACGCAGAGATCATCAATCTCACCAGTGAGCAGGGCTATATACCCGTGATCTCGCCCATCGCCGTCGATACCGCGGGCAACAGCCTCAACGTCAACGCCGATTCCGTCGCCGGCGAGATCGCTGCTACGATTAGGGCCAAGAAGCTGATACTGCTCACCGATGTCCCTGGCGTGCTGAGAGATCCCGACGATCTGACAACCTTAATAGCCCGGACAACGCCCCTCGAGCTACAGGAACTCATCGCGAAGCAGATTATCGGTGCGGGCATGATTCCGAAAGTGGAAGCAAGTCTCCGTGCCACGGAAGGCGGCGTCACCGCGCATATCATCGACGGTCGCAAACCGCACTCACTCCTCCTCGAGCTCTTCACCGATGAAGGCATCGGGACGATGATCGGTTAGTTCTGAACGTTCGTTCCCCCTTTTCTTTATCCTCTGGATCGGAAACATAGAAATATCGAATCAACGCAACTACTCCAAAAAATCCTCTTTCTTAGTTCTGATAAGATAGTCCTTAACTTTATGAGCTAATCGTTGTGGGAGGCTCGCCAATTTAATTGTACTTTTCTCCTTTAGTTTTGTTAAATCATCTTTTAACTCGGGATAAGAGATTGCTTGGAGTGAAATAGTGATAACATGTTGCACGCCAGTGCCAAATACTTCAGCGCCAACGCTTATCGTAAGTTCTTCGCGTATACCGGGCTTCAAGGAAACGATTAATGCATCAATTTTTTTCTCAAGCCCACTCGTACGAATGTGAGCAGGGATTTTACCCAAAACAATATTAATCAAATTAATCCTATCTTCTATGTAAGTTTCTGCTTTTGCTTTTTCGAGCAATTCACATGCCACTCCCCTCTCTTCGCCAGGTATTTTGTCACAAATATCAGATACAACAATCAGTAAATTCTCTACTCCTTTTTCGAGATCTATTGAATCTTCGACAAGTAAGAGATTCTTACCTATCTGGTTGATCTCATATCCCACATTTTCAAGCGAGGTACCCCTCGTCAGTCTACAAACCTCCACTGCTTTCTGGTAAATTTCTCTTACTATCTCCTTTATTCTTTGGTCGATTATTGGAACGCTCCTCCTAAGTAGTGCCGTTGCGCCTGGTGCTTTAACCTCCGTGGTTTCGAGAAGTTTTGCAGCTTGATCGCAGTGTTGTTTACAAAGATCTAGATGTTTCTTTATTTCGTCTAGATCCTTTTTTTGTGCGTCTTGAACTTCTCTAAGTGCACCCGCGAGGTTTTCAACCGCTTCGAGGAGTTTCTCTTTGCTCTCCGAACCTTCCGCTGCACGTTTCGCCTCGACAAGATAGTTCTGTACTTCAGTTTCAGCGTCCGGTTTCTTGAAGGTTACCGTGTAGAACGAGCGGTAAAAAGGGAGACAGAATCTGGCCGGGTTGCTATAAGTCACCGCTTCTCGTGATGATGCTTCGAAAAATGCAATAGCGTTTTCTATCTCTTTCCTGAACGCATCTTCGGTTTCTGCCTCTGTTGCTTTGAATATGGATACCCTACCCAGAGCATGATTTGCAGATACTCGTACCTTGCTGTACTTGTCTCTGGTCAGCCGATGGAGGTCGGCCCACGCCTGTCTTTTGTCAGGGACATGCTGAAATGCCAAGCCCAGCGATTCTGCTGCTCTCCACTGTACATCGCTGTTCGCGTCCCGGGTCAACCGATGGAGGTCTTCCCACGCCTGCCTTTTATCGGGGACATGTGGAAATGCCGTGCCCAGTGCTCCTGCAGCTTCCCTCCGTATATCGCTGTTCGTGTTCCGTGTCAACCGATGGAGGTCTTCCCACGCCTGCCTTTTATCGGGGACATGTGGAAATGCCGTGCCCAGTGCTCTTGTAATACTCCACTTTACATCGCTTTTCGCGTCTCGGATTAACCGAACAAGGTCGGCCCACGCCTCTTCCTTATCAGGGACATGCGGAAATGCCGTGCCCAGTACTTTTGCAGCTTCCCACCGTATAAAGTTCACGTCCCGGGTTAACCGAACAAGGTCGGCCTACGCCTCTTCCTTATCAGGAACGTGTGGAAATGCGGAGCCCAGCGCTTCTGCAGCTGTCATTCGTACATAGCGGGACTTGTCCCCAGTCAACCGATGGAGGTCGGCCCACGCTTGCATTTTGTCTCTCAGAACTGAAAAGTTACTGCCTAGTCGTTTTGCTGCTTTTTGGCGTTCTTCGGCGTTATCGCTCAGGGTTTTCCGGTGAATCTTTGCCTGATCGATCCTCATTATGCCTCTTATCTTAACTAGAACTGACGTTTGTTAAATCTGTTTCGATTGCTCATGTGTTAGCAGTACGATAACTTACCATCGCTCAACGCGCGGATTCCCGAAGTTGTTACCCATTCAGGTTACAGTACTTACCCAAAACCGAAGTTACTTATGGCGCTACTGCACCTTTCAGTATGAAGTGAAAGAGAAATGATCACATCGTCTTTAGCCGGTTCTGATTGTGATGGTGGTGGTGTGCGTTTGAATGCGTTCGTATTAGAAGGCGCGATTGTCCTCCTCTTGCTAGCAGCCGCGATGCCAACGATGGCAGCGGCAGAGACCGGAGACGGGTACCCGATGTTCCATTACGATCTCCAGAGGACGGGGAACGTGAGCGGGGATGCACCGATGACCGATGATCTCCTCTGGTCTACAGATCTCGGCGGCTTTGTTGAATCCTCGCCCACCGTCGCCAATGGATGCGTCTATGCATCAAACTGGGAGATGGGTGTGGGCAGTTACGGTCTCCATTGTCTCGATGAACGCACCGGTACCATCCGGTGGAATAATTCGTTATATGGAGGCGATGGTGGCGCATCGACTGCAGCGCTCTTTGGCGACGACAAGCTCGTCGTCGGATCTAAGAGCGGCTACCTCTATTGCATAAATGCGACCAGTGGCGAAACGCGGTGGAGTAAGAAGATCGAGCACGATCCGCTGTTTTGGGGTGTCGCTTCGTCTCCCGTTGTCTACGACGCTGAGGATCTTATATTTGTAACTACCTTCTCAAACAATTCCCTGAATAACGGAACGCTGCACGTATTTGACTTCAATGGAACCGAGGTATGGAGCCTTTCAACCGGTGATACGTTCTATTATACGTCGCCGGCGATCGCAGATGGTAAGGTCTACTTCGCCGGGCATCTTACCACCCATTCGCTCTTCTGCGTTGACATATCCTCACGCACAATCGAGTGGCAGTTCAACACCAGCACGCAGATCAAGTCGACGCCCGCGATCTGGAATGACACGGTCTTCTTTGCGACTGCGGATAGCATGTACGCCGTGGATGCACGTACTGGTGGCGAGGTGTGGAGTAATCCCTTTAGTTGCGTGATGTCCTCTCCCGCGATTTCGAACGGAAAGGTATACATCGGGTCAGAAGATGATAAGAAATTATACTGCTATGACGGGTCAACCGGGGTAGAACTGTGGAATTATACAGTCGATGGTGTTATACAATCTTCTCCCGTTGTGGCACGCGAGACGGTTTTTTTCGGAACAAGTGTGCTTGGTGGTGCGGTAGGAGATGGAACGATCTATGCACTCAACGCGACCGACGGATCGCTACGCTGGTCCTATGGTGTTGATCAGTGTGTCATGTCCTCACCAGCAGTTGCCGATGGCATCTTATTCATTGGCGCAGATGATGGGAGCGTGTACGCCTTTGGCGAAAATCCCGCAATCACTACCAACGTAAGAATAGAGGGCAAAAACGAGACGATCTGGCACGGCGACGTAACCTTTAGCAACTCCACGATCGTTGATACGGACAGCGTCTCGCACCACCTCGATAAACCAACCGCATTGGGTGCGGTAGATGCCGCGTCGAAGCTTGGGAATTTCTCTTATGAGGTTGAAAACCAAACAGAGGAGCTTTTAGTGAAATCTCTCTGTGGTGAGGCTAACAATCCCGAAACCGGGGATCGGTGGCTGTACCGTGTCGATTATTGCTCGCCAACGGTCGGTGCCGCGGATTTCGTAGTGGGTGTGACAGAACCGCCCTCCACGCCGCACAGAGAGATACTCTGGTACTACGGGTCCAGTGCTGCAGATCCACTGGATGTCACGCTCGAGAAGACGAGTGTAGCTGTGGACGAGTTCTTTAACGTAACTGTGCGCTACTACAATGACACGACGAACGGCTGGGAACCGCTCGATAATGCCACCGTTCACGCTGGAACGGAAAATTATACCACCGGCAGTGATGGAAACGCAACATTATCGTTATCACGTGCGGGGAGCTATACGGTGTACGCCGAAAAAGAAGGTTTTGTAAGGTCGGTAAAGAGGACTGTGCGCGTTTCCTTTCCTCTCATCACGGTCCGTATTGAAGGCCAGAACGAAACGATCTGGTGCGGAGACGTAACCCTCAGCAACTCCACGATCGTTGATACTGCCAATGTCTCGCACTACTTCGATAAACCAACCGCATTGGGAGTTCTTGATGCGGCATTGAAGCTCGGCAACTTCTCGTACGAAGTTGAGGACATGGGATGGGGGCTCCTGGTGACCTCGATAGGTGGCGAAGCCTATAATCCCATAACCTGGGATCCGTCATGGCTGTACCGTGTCGATTATTACTCGCCTATGGTCGGTGCTGCTGATTTCATAGTCGGTGTGACCGAGCCGCCATCCGTGCCACACAAGGAAGTTTTATGGTATTTAGGCTCTTTCACCGCCGCGCCACTTGCAATAACGCTTGATAAGACGAAGGTAACTGCAGGCGAACCATTTAACGTAACCGTAACGTATTACAATGACACGACGAACGGCTGGAAACCGCTCGATAATGCCACCGTTTACGCTGGAGCGGTAAATTATACCACCGGCAGCAATGGAAATGCAACACTATCGTTATCACGTGCAGGGAGCTATACGGTGTACGCTGAGAAAGAAGGATTTGTGAGGTCCCTAAAGAGGAATGTGAGCGTTTCCCTTCCCTGCATCACCGTCCGTATTGAAGGCCAGAACGAAACGGTCTGGTACGGAGACGTAATCGTCGGCACCTCCACGATCGTTGATACTGCCAATGTCTCACACTACTTTGATAAACCAACCGCCTTGGGAGCACTTGATGCGGCATCGAAGCTCGGCAACTTCTCGTATAAAGTTGTGGATATGGGGTGGGGACTCATGGTGACCTCGATAGGTGGCGAAGCCTATAATCCC